>NZ_JBBKTR010000009.1:0-176643 GCF_037892465.1 Pontibacter sp. H249
ACTCTTTATTTGTCAAGCAATTTGTATTTCAAGTCAAAGTACAGGCTAAACTTTAAAAGCATCTCACTGATTGGAGAATTGAACTTTCATCACCTTATTAACCACTTGAAATTAGGAGAATTTGGATACAGCCAATCACCTTCTTTCATTAATCCATCAGTAGGATTAGACTGGAGAATTAATGAAAAAAATAAATTAATAACCACATACTCGTTTAATACGACTAATGCTGGTGTACTTGATGTTCATGACAACTTTATACTAACAGGTATAAGGTCTTTCAACAAGGGTACAGGAAACTTTAATCAATTCAATGCTTCATCTGTGTTGTTAAACTATCAGCATGGAGGATGGAGCAACCAGTTCTTAGTAAACTCGTCTCTGTTATACAGCAAGAATCATGATTTCTTCTCAAGTAAGTCATTTGTGAATCAAAACTTCTCACTTAGTGAAAAGATATTAATTAAAGACAGGGAGTTCGTAAGTTTTACTACCGATATAGATCAGTTTGTTAACTTGATTTCTTCTAATCTGAAGCTGAGTGTAGGGTTCTCAAAATCAAACTATAAGAATATTGTAAACGATAATCTCAGATTAGTAAAGTCAATTAATTACTCATACGGCCTTGAAGCTCGTTCTGCTCTTCCCGGATTCTTTAATTTTCATATTGGTTCAGAATGGACAAGGAACCTAGTTGAAACCAGCATCAGGAGTTCATTCACCAATAACTTGTCTTTTGTAGACTTGCTCTTTAAGATAGACAGTAAATCTAATATTCAATTACAAACGGAGCGTTATTTCTTCGGGCAGATTGGAAGAAGTAATACCTATTATTTTATAGATCTAAACTGGAGATATACTGTTAAGGAAAATAAACTGACAATTGTTGTAAATGGAAATAATCTTTTAGATAACCGTAATTTTAGAACTACGGCTGTCAGTGACATTAGCGTTTTAAGAACAGATTACCAGCTCTTGCCAAGATCCCTACTTTTAACTTTAGAGTATAGACTTTAAAATCAAAAGCAACACAAACAACTGCAAGCTGTGATTAGCCTACTTTAAGACAACTCAATCCTGAAGCTGACATCTAAATAAAGTCTACACCTTTACGTGACTTAGCATCAGCCATAAATTCCTTCACTTTCTGCTCTTCAGATTTTTTGCAGATCATCAGCACATTGTCGTACTCTGCCACAATGTAATCCTGCAGGCCCTGTAGTACCACCAGGCGCTCTTTAGGTGTTTTGATGATGCAGTCCTTTGTATCGTAAAGCAGTACTTCGCCGTCAATTACGTTGCCATTGCTGTCTTTATCGTTGATGGTGTAAAGCGAGTTCCAAGTGCCCAAGTCAGACCAGCCGATATCAGCTAATAGTACATACACGTTGTCTACCTTCTCCATGATGCCATAGTCGATAGATACATTGCGGCACTGCGAATAGGCTCTAGTTATAAAGTTCTGCTCCTGTGGGGTATTGTATATACTATTGCCCTCTTCAAAGATCTCTGTGATCTCTGGTAGCTGTGCTCTGAAGGCGCTGATTATACTTTTAACATTCCAGATAAAGATGCCTGAGTTCCATACAAAGTCGCCGCTGTTCAGGAACATCTCTGCCAACTCCAGGTTAGGCTTTTCGGTAAAGGTTTTTACCTTTTTTATACTTTGGCTTTCGTCACCGATGTACTGAATGTAGCCGTAGCCGGTATCAGGCCTGCTTGGTGTTATGCCCAGCGTAATCAGCACATCGTCCTTATCAGCAGCGGTAACAGCCTCTTTAATCACATTCGTAAATACCTCCTGCTTCAGTACCACATGGTCTGATGGCGTAACCACCAAGTTAGCATCCGGATTTATCTGAGCGATCTTATAAGAAGCATAGGCAATACAAGGTGCTGTATTGCGGCCAATCGGTTCTAAAAGTATTTGGTTACTGTTCAGGAACGGCAGCTGTTGCTTTACCAGTTCTTCATAATCTTTGTTAGTTACCACATACACATTTTCAGGTGGGCAAATATCCTGAAAACGTTTTGCTGTCATCTGCAGCATGCTTTCGCCTATACCCAGCACGTCATGAAACTGCTTAGGATAGTTGGTACGGCTAAATGGCCAGAAGCGGCTTCCGATGCCGCCGGCCATAATCACCACGTAAGTGTTTTTGTCCATTATTTTATACAAGTCCTTCTTTAAGAAGATCGTGCAGGTGCACGAAGCCTTCGAAATTACCTGATTTGGTTACAATTAGTTGTGTAATGCTTTTTTCTTGCATGATGGCAAGTGCTTCTGCAGCATACTGCTCCGGCTCTATGGTTAAAGGCGAAGGCGTCATGATGTCGCTGGCTTTAATGCCTTCCGTTGAGTCATACTTGTTTAGCATGCGGCGCAGATCTCCGTCAGTAATAATGCCTACCAACTCTTTCGAACCGTCTTTAACAACGGCTGTTGCCCCTAGTCTTTTAGACGAGATCTCAATAATAATCTCCTTTAACGAAGCGTTTTCATTTACGTTGGGTGCTTGGTTATAACCATAGATATCGCCCACCATCAGGTACAGTCGTTTGCCCAGTGAGCCACCCGGGTGCAGGTGCGCAAAATCAGAGCTGCTAAAACCGCGTGCCTCTAACAAACTTACTGCAAGCGCATCGCCCATAGCTAATGCGGCAGTGGTACTGGTAGTAGGGGCAAGATTGTGCGGGCAAGCTTCACGCTCTACGTTCGCGTTAAGTATAAAATCAGCGCTCTGGGCCAGATAAGAGTCTGTACTGGAGACTAATGCAGCTAATTTAGAGCCTTTGCGTTTAAGAAGTGGAACAAGCACTTTTATCTCTGGGGTGTTACCGCTTTTAGAAATGCAGATTACAAAATCGTCTGGTTGTATCATACCCAGGTCGCCGTGAATAGCATCGGCGGCGTGCATAAACAAGGCAGGAGTTCCCGTAGAGTTTAAGGTGGCTACTATTTTGGTGGCAATGTTGGCGCTTTTGCCAATTCCGGTTACTACAACGCGGCCTTTAGATCGAAGTATGGCTTCGACGCAGTTTTCAAAACTTTCGTCGATAAATTCTGCTAGTCTGGCGATTGCATCAGCCTCAGCGTGCAAGACTTTTTTTGCTGTAAGGGCTATATTATTAACAAGATTCAAAGTAAATTTGTATTAAGGTACCCCGAAAAGGGTGTATGCAATTGATTAATTTTCTGCAAGATTACATGTCAGTACAACAAGAGGTAAATCTCAAGAACAAATTAAAGGAAGTTTTTGGGTATAATCAATTTAGAGGAAATCAAGAGTTGATAATTAATAACATTATCAACGGCAAGAACACCTTCGTGATTATGCCAACAGGCGCCGGCAAGTCGTTGTGTTACCAGCTACCTGCCCTTTCCTTACCAGGCACAGCCATCGTTATTTCGCCGCTGATTGCCCTCATGAAAAACCAGGTCGATCAGCTTAATGCCTTTGGCGTTAATGCTCATTTCCTAAACTCTACCTTGTCTAAGGCTGAGATCAACAAAGTTAAAAAAGAGACGCTGGCCGGTGAGGTAAAGCTGTTGTATGTGGCGCCAGAGTCGCTTACTAAAGAAGAGACTGTAGAGTTTATGCGCGCTTCCAATATCTCGTTTGTAGCTATTGATGAGGCGCACTGTATTTCGGAGTGGGGCCACGATTTCCGTCCGGAATACCGTCGTATCCGTGGTATTATTGATCAGATTGGCAACCTTCCTATCATTGCGCTTACTGCCACAGCTACGCCAAAGGTGCAGTTGGATATACAGCGCAACTTGCAAATGGACGAGGCTTCTGTGTTCAAATCCTCTTTTAACCGCACCAACTTATACTACGAGGTTAGGCCAAAGCACAATACTAAAAAGCAGCTCATCCAGTATGTAAAAAAGAACAAGGGTAAGAGTGGCATTGTGTACTGCCTGAGCCGCAAAAAGGTAGAGGAGATAGCCGAGTTACTGCGTGTAAATGATGTAAAGGCGTTGCCATACCATGCAGGCCTGGACTCCAGTATACGAATGGCCAACCAGGATGCATTTTTGAATGAGGATGCCGATGTAATTGTGGCAACCATTGCCTTTGGTATGGGTATCGATAAGCCCGATGTACGCTTTGTGATTCATTATGATACGCCAAAGTCCATTGAGGGCTACTACCAGGAAACAGGCCGTGCCGGACGTGATGGTATGGAAGGCAACTGCGTTATGTACTATAGCTACGACGACATTGTAAAGCTGGAGAAATTTAATAAAGACAAGCCTGTAACAGAACGCGACAACTCGAAGCTGTTGCTGCAGGAAATGGCCGCCTATGCCGACTCTGCAGTATGCCGTCGTAAGCAACTGCTGCACTACTTTGGCGAGGCTTATGAAAAAGACTGCGGCTTTTGCGATAACTGCCTGCACCCGAAAGAACGCTTTGAGGCACAGGATGAAGTACAGCTGGCGCTGAAAGCCGTGCAGCAAACCGGTGAGCGTTTTGGAATAGAGCATATTACAGCCGTACTGACAGGCCTGCGCAACCAATATGTTACCAGCTACGACCACGATAAACTAGAAGTGTTTGCCGCTGGCAAAGAGCAGGATGTACAGTTCTGGAGCTCTGTATTGCGTCAGATCCTTTTGTCTGAATTCTTAGAGAAAGATATTGAGAACTTTGGTGTAGTGAAGCTTACACAGAAAGGCCTGAATTTTATTGCCAAGCCACACGCTATACAGCTTACCAAAGACCACAACTACGAGCAGGAAGTAAAAGCGGACGAGGAGAAAGAAGAAACACAGGCAGCAGCTGGCCACGACGAAGTGTTGTTCGACCTGCTAAAGACACTGCGTAAAAAGCTGGCTAAAGAAAAAGGCCTGCCGCCTTATGTGCTGTTCCAGGACCCATCACTTAAAGAGATGGCAACCGTTTACCCAACTACCAAAGAAGACCTAGCGCATATTGCTGGTGTGGGTATGGGTAAGGTGCAGAAATTCGGTAAGCCATTCTTGGATCTGGTTACAAAGTATGTAGATGAGAACGATATCGTAACTGCTGCTGATGTAGTGGTGAAGACAACTGTCAATAAGTCTAAAATCAAGATCTACATCATTCAGCAGATTGACAAAAAGGTAGACTTGGAAGAGATCGCCAGTTCAAAAGACCTGACCATGCCAGAGTTGATTGAGGAAATAGAGCACATCTGTTACTCAGGCACGAAGCTGAACCTGAACTATTACATCAACAATATACTGGATGATGAGCGTCAGGGTGAAATATATGATTACTTTATGAACGCCAGCACCGATAACATAGCCGTTGCCCTGAAAGAACTGGGAACCGACGATTATACCGAAGAGGACCTGCGCTTGATGCGTATAAAGTTCTTATCTGAGTATGCTAACTAATTGCTGATTGTTGTTCAGCAAGATATAAACTGAATGGCCGTTGTAGTAGTACAGCGGCCATTTCTTTTTAGGTAAAGTATAAGCCGTAAAGTATAAAACTGCAGATTGTGCTGCGCAGGCACGTATAAATTTATAACTTCGCATCGCATAGTAAAGCAATTAACAATCAGCAATTAGCAATCAAACTATGAACGTATTAATTATCGGATCCGGGGCAAGAGAACATGCCATTGCCTGGAAGCTAAGCCAAAGCGAATACTGCGATCAGATTTTTGTGGCGCCAGGTAATGCCGGAACCTCTGAGTTTCATACCAACGCCAGCATCGACATACATGACTTTGAAGAAGTTGCCAAGTTTGCGACAGACTTTAACATTATGATGATGGTGGTGGGGCCGGAGAACTCGCTAGTAGAAGGTATACACGATTACTTCCAGGAGAAAGAGTATCTGCGCCATATCCTGATTGTGGGTCCGAAAAAAGCAGGTGCTATGCTGGAAGGCAGCAAAGACTTCTGTAAAGCCTTCTTTCAAAAGTATAACATACCAACAGCCAAATACCAAACCTTTACTGAGGAGACTTTCTCTAAAGCTTGCGATTACCTTAAAAACCATAGCTACCCTGCTGTGCTTAAAGCGGATGGTTTGGCTGCCGGAAAAGGTGTGATCATAGCACAGGATTATGATGAGGCTTATGATGCACTGGATGCCATGCTACGCAACAGGCGTTTTGGTAATGCAAGCAGCAAAGTAATTATTGAGGAGTACCTGCAAGGCATAGAGGTTTCGGTGTTTATACTTACCGATGGTAAAGAGTACGTTTTGCTGCCAGAAGCTAAAGACTATAAGCGTATCGGTGAAGGAGACACTGGCCTGAATACAGGCGGCATGGGAGCTATTTCTCCGGTTCCGTTTGTTGATGATACCTTTATGGTGAAGGTGAAGGAACGTGTAATTAAGCCGACACTACAGGGTATGCAAGCGGAGAACATGGACTACTCTGGATTTCTGTTTATAGGCTTGATGAACGTGAACGGAGAACCTTATGTAATTGAGTACAACGTGCGTTTAGGAGACCCAGAGACAGAAGCTATACTTCCACGTATTAAATCTGATTTGTTCGAGCTTTTCAAGGCGCTGCACGACCATACTTTGGGCAGCTTTACATTAGACATAGACCCACGTACGGCTACTACTGTGTTCCTGGTATCAGGAGGGTATCCAGAAGGTTTTGAGAAAGGTAAAGAAATAACAGGTATTGAAAACGTGCCGCAGGATGTGTTGGTGTTTCATGCCGGTACTAAGATGACAGGCGACAAGTTGGTGAACAGCGGAGGCCGCGTTATTGCCGTTACTGCCCTTGGTGATACGATGGATGAGGCGCTTGCCAAAGCCAATGCAGCCGCAGAAGCCATAACCTGGCAAGACCGTAATTACCGCCGCGACATCGGCTTCGACTTAAAGGGGATGCACGCGTAAGCGCAACATATAAAGTATAAAAAAAGCGGCGGCTGGTATTTTACATACCAGCCGCCGCTTTTTTTATACTTTATACTTCAGGCTAAACTAGCAATATGCATCAAAAGCGCCTTTCAGGTTATCCACTATGCGATGCAGTTCGTTGCCCTCAATGTGGTAACGCTCTATCATGTGCACCAACTCCCCATCTTTAAAAAGAGCAATAGAAGGTGAAGACGGAGGATAAGGCAGCATGTGCTCACGCGCTTTGGCTACCGCGTCCTGCTCCATGCCGGCAAATACTGTTACCAATTTGGTTGGCGTTTTATCGCCGGCTGCAACAGCCATTTTAAGGGCAGGGCGCGCCTTAGATGCTGCACATCCGCAAACAGAGTTAACAGCAAGCAGCACAGTACCCTCAGTTTTAAGAGCCTGCTCTACTTCTTCAGGAGTCATTAATTGCTCAAAGCCAGAAGACGTTAAATCTTCGCGTATCGGAGCAACCATATATTCAGGATACATTCCCATAAAATTCAGTGATTTAAATAAATAATTATGATGATACAAACTTAACAAATTATCAGAAATAAAAGTTACTTCTACCGATGTTGTAACAGGAGATCAGGTAGTGGTGCAGGTAAGTATATTTTAGAAACAATTTATAGTAATGTTATGAGAATCTGATGTTTAGGTACAACTCAATTTAGTTGCTCAAGTATAGATGAAAAGGAAAAAAGACCGCATCTTAAAAGTACCCTTATGCAGCATTCCGTTCATAAAGCCTGTGTTCGGTATTACTATTTGCCAGCAAGGCACGATAAATATGCCGAAATTATTGAGGTTGTAAACAGCCAGCATTATACTATAGATGTGCCTATGTGGGAAGAAGACATAATCCTAGAACCGTTTTATACCCGTTTTATAACAACTAAAGAAGAAAAGCATTGTAGAGGTTCAGAAATTTGGAAGCTGTTTTCTGGGTGGGAGAAGCTTTACTCCGATCACCAAAAGTATGAAGTTGAGGAAAAAGATGTGCTGCTGCTGAAAGAATTTAAAAATACGCTGCTACTCTCAAAAGGAGTATCAAATAACATGGTAGCTTAACTTATTAAGCATTCAAAGTTAAAACCAGGTGCTAAACTATACTAATAGAGAAGTGCCTGGTTTTTTTTGTTTTAGGCTTAGTGTGTAACTGTATAAGTAATCTGAGCTAAGACTGAAAAGTCATTTTGTTTAACCAGAGGGGTGCAGTCGTATAAAACCTATTAAATAAAAAAAGCCTCTCACATTGCTGTAAGAGGCTTTTCGGTGGTCGCGAAGGGAGTCGAACCCCTAACCTTCTGATTCGTAGTCATGACAATAGCCTTTATTGCTGGTTACAAATATTAGTAAAATTTGGCTTTTAAGCCAAATTAAGCAGTTTTTGTTTTTCCTTGGTTAGCTATATTAGTTGACTTTTTAATGGTTTGTGTGCAAATTGTGTGTACATAAATTTATTTGCACACACATGATACCTGTACTTACTTCCGTCATGCTGGATACCCGAAGAGCTTTAAAAGATGGCTCCTTCCCGGTAAGGCTAAGGCTTACCCATCAAAGGCAACGCAAATACTATAATACGGGCTACTCTTTGAGCGAGGCAGAGTTTTCAAAAGTCCAGGCGGAAAAGCCGAAAGGGAAGTTTAAGGAGCTTCAGATAGCTTTTCAGGCAATAGAGCAGAAGGCCATTGGTATCATTCGTGACATTGAAGTCTTTACCTTTGAGCATTTCGAGAAGAAGTATCTGAACGCTGTCGTCAAGAACGACGTCTTTGCAGCCTTCGAGCGGCAAGTCAAAAGGCTGGTTGAGGTAGGCAGGGTAGGGACGGCCAGTAGCTATGAGAGCGCGAGCCTCTCACTGCTGGCTTACTTGCAGAAGGAGCCTTTATCCAGAAATAAGGGCTTGTCTAGGGCTAAAGCAATCGAGAAAAAGGAAAACCTTTTGAAGAAACGGAAGCCCTTGACTTATACCTCAATTACTGCTGATTTCCTGTCGGGGTATGAAAAGTGGATGCTTCAGAATGGCAGTTCTATCACCACCATTGGCATTTACCTACGGGCACTTCGGGTCATCTACAACAACGCCATAGCGGCAGGGGAGGTGAACATCGACCTGTATCCGTTTGGTAAGAGAAAATACCAGATACCCTCAGGCCGAAATGTGAAGAAGGCCCTGACGTTGGCAGACATCGAAAAAATATTCTCCTATAAGCCTGTTACCGAAAATGAAGGGCGTGCGCGGGACCTATGGATTTTCTCCTACTTGTGCAACGGTATTAACGTGAAGGATATAGTCCGGCTGAAATACAGGCAGCTAGACCATGAGAAAATAACCTTTATCAGGGCCAAAACTGAGCGGACCAGCCGCCAGAATATTAAGCCCATCACGGCCATGCGCACGCCGGAGATTGATAAGATCATCAAGCGGTGGGGTAATAAATCAACTTCTCCAGATACTAATGTGTTTCCTTTGCTTGAACCAGGGTTATCAGCGGAAAGGGAGCGAGCAAGGATTCAGCATGCCACCAAGACAATAAACAAGTACATCAAGCGGGTAGCCGCCGCGGTTGGCATTGAGAAGAACGTGAGCACCTACACGGCCCGGCATTCGTTTTCCACTGTCCTAAAGCGAGCAGGAGCGCCAATAGAGCTCATATCAGAATCTTTGGGGCACTCTAACCTGAAGACGACAGAGAGCTACTTAGATAGTTTTGAAAATAGTTTGAAGAAGGAGTATGCAGCTCGGCTCACAGCATTCAAAGCGACAGATAAGTGAGTTATCCTCATGCAAGGATAATGTTCTATAAACTCGGAAGAATTAAATTATAATATTATTAATCAGAAATCTGTATGAATTCATATTCTTTTCCTTAGGGTTATTACAAGATTAGTTGCTCTATGCGCTATATTCTTCGCCTTTGGTAAGGCGAAGAAGCAGTAAGGTTAATGTGAAAATTAATTATATGTTTTCTTCCTATTTATTATGGCAGGTGTTACAGTAAATAAAGTGTCAGCACTGAAAAAGCGTAAAGAGGAAGTGACTCTTGGGACTGGCTTTCTGAGTTATTTTTGTTGGAAGAAGAACCGGTTCAATGGTGCAGAAACGTAGTTTGTATGAGGTTGCCACAATAGAAGCACTTCTACTGCAGCTTAATGCTAGCCCTTTTCACTGCCAGAGCTTATGCTGGCCCGGCCTTTTTACGATCCAGCAGCTCCTGCCGCTGCTGTCTTTGGCCTAGCGCAACGAGAAGGTAAGCCTCCCAACGAGACCGCCTTCCAGAGAAGAGTTCTTTATACAGGTGGCCGCTTGGCAGGATAATCTTGCCTCCCTTCTCGCAGTTGCTCGGGAATAAAGTATGAGTAATTAACGATTTTCCATAATTTTTAGGTCCAATAAAAGCTTCGTTCATGCTTTCTCTGTAGCATCATAAGTTGGAAAAAAAATCTGGTCGCTATTAATTCCTGTCATGACAAAATCTCTTAGGAATGAGCTGCTTGACTAAGGGACTTTCCTAACGTCATTTACCTTATCACTTCTATCCATCCCCTTAGGGTCTCGGTTTCTTTGGAGCAGTTGCCTCGCCTAACGGCATGATAGAAATATACCCCGCTTGGAAGTCCCTCGGCGTTCCAGCTATTTCGGTACTCTTCCTCACTAAAGACCAGTTTGCCCCATCGGTTGTAAACATTCAAGGAAAGCACATCAAACTCAGTACTAAGCACGAACCTGTCGTTGAGCCCATCGCCGTTTGGAGTGATAATATTGGGAGGAGTAGTCCCTTGCTTAAGCGGTAAATGGTCTACCTCAAAAAAGCCACCGTCTACAAAGGCAGAACCCCAAAAGCCAGTATCCACTGTCTGAACTCCCCAGCTGTATCTTCCCTTTGGCAGGCGCAGTTCGTGCCTCATTAACTGACCCACATTCCCCCCCAGCACTACCATACGCTGTCCCGAGCCCATCTCTGACATAGGCGGAACTACGAAGCTGCCCTCCTCGTTCCTGACATATAAGTTATAGCTAAGCGCCCTGACTTCCGACTGCAGATCAGATCCGGACTCCCACGTGAGCCTTACACCTCCTTCCTCCACCAGGGCATGCAAGCCTGTGGGTGGGCCAGGCGGCGTGTTGAGCGCAAAGGGAGCGCTATTCAGGTTGTTGACGTAAAGCCGAGCCAGATAGGCACTATCCGAGCGCCGGATTCCCGTTACTATAAAGTCCAGGTCCCCATCGTTATCATAGTCAGCCCAGGCTACTGAGCCCTGACTTACTTGAATTACATCAAGATCAGTGTTGACGAACTTGCCCCCCTGATTACGATAAACACGCGTAACGGAGGCTACCAAGTCCCTGCAGGGGTTGCAATCGCCGCTGGCCAGGATGTCCAGGTCGCCATCATTGTCATAGTCGCCCCAGGCTACCTCACCAAAGCCCCCTAAATCATCAATAATATGGAGTACAAAACCGCATGGCTGATTCTCGTAGAGGCGTATCTTCTTCCGGTTATAGTTAATCAGGGGGAGGTTGTCGTTGCCTGTAACGACAAGGTCAAGGTCTCCGTCGTTATCGTAGTCTCCCCATTTGGCCCAGCTATTAACCACGGGCAGAAAGGCCGGTACTTCCACTTTACTAAAGGTGCCAGCCTCATTGCGAAAGAGCATAAGTACGTATGAAGAATTGTGAAAGCCTGTGACGACAAGATCCAAGTCTCCATCGTTATCGTAATCCCCCCAGTCTCCCTGCCCCTGGTGAGTGTTTAAAATTTTAGCGCCAATGTCGGTGAACTTTCCTGCGTCGTTTCGAAACACCTTGGCGTAATCATAGATGCCCTCCTGAGCATAAATGCCACTCAAGTAAATATCTAGGTCACCATCCCCGTCATAGTCCACCCAGCGGACGTCACCGGAGATAAGTGGGGGCAAGTCTGCCTCGTAAAGAGTGAGTCGGCCTCCCTCGTTGCGGAATATCTGGGTGCGGAAGAAGTCAACATCGGTTAAGTTAGCAGAGGTGCCGCTCACCAGTAGGTCCATATCGCCGTCGCCATCAAAGTCTCCCCAGTCCAGGGCAGCGAAGTTCAAATCTGGCAGATAAGCTTGGCGATGCACAAGTCGACCGCGGATGTTCTCGTAGAGCCTAGTAGAGGGGCTCCCCATGCTATCAGCGCCAGATATGACAAGGTCCAGGTCTCCATCGCTGTCAAAGTCAGCCCATTTAGCAGAGGAGGTGACAACGGCAAGCAGCTTGTCGCTGGAGCTAGTGAAGGTCTGTGCCACCAGCACAACAGGCAGCAACGAGAAGGCAAGTAGCAGAAACATTTTCATTGGCACAGGCGCGGTTAGAATCTGATTTACATGAAAGGTAATTTCATCAACTTTGTTGTTAACTCTAGTATTACAAGCATTTATTCTATCTGATGTGATGATTCCCTATTATCAACCACACCATTTTATGTAGAGCATGATCAAGCATGAAAGCTGTTATATGAGTCTTTACACGAACTTTCAAAGCTTTGGTGAATTATAATTGTATTTGAAATCAATTATACTACAATATGTTTTTGTGCGAATTAAGGATTGGAACTTTACTTTCTCCAATTATAAATTTATATATAAATGCAATATTTTAAAATATCAATCTAGTTTTATTTTAGATTATTTATTTGCTGTAAAATCTATTATCTTTCTTTTGAGGAATAATTATAAAAAATAAATTATAAATCTCGTTTATTGTCTCTTTTTACCCTTCGATTTGCAGTAAAAAAATTAAAATAATATTGTAAATAAATAAGTTGTCCTGTTTTTATTCAAAGTTTGCTTCCATCCTTTTACTAAAATAAAGTAAATTAATTTTTTATATAATGTAACTAATTAAATTATTTATTGTATTAAACAATTAAAACTTTAAAATAGATAGCAATTTTTATTAAAACCTGAAGGCTTAACCTTTAGTGATGTAATGTAATTATTCCGAGAGCTGCAGAGGGGGTGATTATTGGGTAGAACTATTTGACAATGGAATATAAATTAGTTTTGTTTTCTAAAATTATCTAAAACTATAAAATATGAAAAAGATTTATCTGTTTATGTTATTGATACTCTTATGTATCACGGGAAGTTTTGCTACAAACCTTGTAAAGAATCCTGGGTTTGAGCAAAGAAATGATTCTTCATTTTGCCCGGCTGACGAGCTTGCATTGGGGCCCGTTGTGAATGATTATGTGGCAACCTATTGGAAAAGACTACAAAGTGCTGATTATTTTCATACGTGTGCAACCAATGAGAAATACAAGCCTAGTTTTGGAGCGGAACCAGTTCGGGATGGAGGAAATGCATATGCTGGCTTCATTGGGCTTTACTCTACACATTATACTAAGTCGGAGTATCTATACCAACAACTTGACAACCCCTTACAAGCCGGAGTAACATATTACGTGGAGTTTTGGGTGAGTCTGAGGGATGACTCCCGTTACAGCGTACCGTCACTAGGTATGTATTTTGCAGAAACTGAGAACGAAATTACAACTCAATCTATGGGGCTGCACAACTTAAGCCCACAGATTGGTGACAGGAGTTTTACTTCCTATTATGATAACAAAACCGGGTGGACAAAGATTAGTGGTTATTTCACACCACAGTCAGATAACATAAGCTTCTTTGTAATCGGGAACTTTGACCCTACAATTGGGCCTAGCACTGCTCTTAAACAGGAAACTGGAAACGGTTGTACTGATTCCAGCGAAGAATGTTATGCACAGGCCTATTATTTTTTAGATGATGTTGTAATCAAAGCTTGTGATGACTTCCCTGCATCAGTCACATCAATTTCAGGCCCCAGCAGTGACCTTTGTAATTCTTTTGATGAGGCTACATTTACCATTAGTCCTATAGTGGGTGCTGTATCATATGAATGGAGAGTTGTAGGTAGTAATTTGCTTGGCGGGGTACAGACAAGCAACACTTTCAAGTTGACCGGCAGAATGTTAGGCGGCGAGGGGACATATACGCTAAGAGCTAGGGCCTTTAATTTATGTGGTCCAAGCCCGACGTGGTTTGAAGTGAATGTGTATGTAATAAATTGTGGCGGGTGTCGCATTTGTAACTATAGCATGAGCTCTTATCCTAACCCAGCTGATGAGTCAATAGTTATTGAGATGAATGAGGAATACAATAGTAATGCCGTTCATCAAGATAGTGATGTGCCTCCCTACGAAGTTCGGCTTTTAGATAAAGGCCAGGTTGTCGTTAAGCAAATCAAATCAATTAAAAAGAAAGTGGCGCTTGACGTTAGGAGTCTGCCAAGCGGTATTTACTTTCTGCAGGTTACTGATGGGCATAGAATTTTAAGCAAACAGATAAGTATTCAGCATTAGTATTTAATTATTAAGTAGTAAAATCATTCTATAATAGAATAGTCTTAACCTCTAATCTTGCCCTAATGGAATAGATTAAAGGTTAAGACTACCCTTACTTCAAACAATAAATAACCGGAATTAGAAATGTAATTTTCCTGTTAAGATACCAATAGTTGCTCTGAAATATTAAAATCTCCTTTTAAGGAGAGAAATGAGAGAAGGAGCTTATAGGTAAACACTTTGTGTATTCCAGATTCTAAGACGTGTGAATCTGGTATCTGATCAAAAGCCCTTGCAACTCTAGGTTTTTTTTATACTTAAGAGCGGCATGTGGAGTTCGTATGTGTCCTCAGTTGGACTGCGCTCCAGTAAAACAAAGCTGAACAAACTCCCTTTGCCTCTCTGCAAAAAATTAAATCTCTTTGCTGAAAATATTAGTTATTGATTAAATGTGGTGTCTAATGTTAATAGTATTCCAAAAAGAATTTCTATAGTTGAGTATTTGTAATCATTAATAAAAGTAGTAAAAGGAGAGAAAATGAAAACCATAATAAAGGGCGGGGAAACCAAGGAAGCTCGACCCCACCGGACAACCCCACACCTCCTGGAAGCCCTATAGGGCCTGGAAGACCTCCGAGCAGACCAGAGCCGGGTCCAATCAATCCACCAAAGCCACCTGGGGATAGACCTATAGGATAAGGTATGGGTTTGCTACCTTGGTTCGAGGCGGATCCGAATTGGCTTCAGAAGGAATTAGATAGCCTGACAACTCTGGGATTAAAGCTTCACGTTAATGCTGCTTCCAGCCGTCAGGGCATCTTTCAACTTCATCTTACTATCGAGAATAACAACCTAGCTTTTGATCTGGCAGGAAGTACAGGTTCTTAGGAGCTTCAGGTTATATTTTCGGATATTCCGGCCGCGATCTGGGCGGTACAATCTCTGAATAACCAGCAGGCAGAGAAACGCACCAAAAGAATCATAAAAGCTATCAAAGAAGGCCGGCAGGTAGCTTAAAGGCTACAGCGAAAGTTACTAAGCTTGATGAGCAACGGATGAGAATCACAATATGGAATATTGTGCATTGGGTAATGTATTTTAATGTGAGCAAGCACTGGAGCCGTCAACTGATGCTTTCAATTTGTTTGGGTCTCCTATATTATTAGGATCGCTGCACCCGTTTTTAAATTGACGCGCAGATACCTTATTTTTGATGCTCAACATTGATTATACATTCATGTCTGAAAGTCAAAACGTAGAATGGAAAGCCAGTTGGCGCGACGAGTATCTTAAGTGGATCTGCGGGTTTGCCAACGCAAAGGGCGGTAGGATCATCATTGGCAAGGACGACGATGGCCGTGTTGTCGGTGTAGCTGACTTCCGGAGGCTGATGGAAGACATTCCCAACAAGGTACAGAATCACCTAGGCATTATATGCGATGTGAACCTTCATGAGAAGGCGGGGAGGCATTTCATCGAGATTGTCGTGCCGCCCTACGATGTGCCGATCTCTTACCAAGGAAAGTACCACTACCGGAGCGGGAGCACTAAACAAGAGCTCACCGGCGCTTCCCTTAATGACTTCCTGCTGCGCAAGGCCGGCAGAACGTGGGATGATGTGGTGGAGCCAAATGCTACTTTAAAGGCTATCGGGGAGGAGGGCATCGCTGCCTTCAAGCGCGGAGCTGTCAGCAGCAAGCGTTTACCTTCTGTGGCAGATGACAGCTCTGAAGAATTGTTAGAGAACCTGCGGTTAACCAAAGGTGGGGAGTTGAAACGGGCTGCCTTGCTGCTCTTTTCCAAGGATCCCAGGGCTTTTTTCCCGAATGCCTATGTGAAGATCGGCAGGTTTGGTAGTTCTGATGCAGACCTGCTCTACCAGGATGTTGTCGAAGGCAACGCCTTTCAGCTGGCAGACCTTACCCTTGAGGTATTGGAGAAAAAATACTTCACATCCCCAATTTCTTATCAGGGGCTGCAGCGGGTTGAGAGCTCAGAGTATCCTTATGAGGCACTCCGAGAGATCCTGCTCAACGCCATCGTTCACCGGACTTACACCACTGCTCCTGTTCAGATCAGTATCTACAATGACCGTCTTATCGTCTGGAACGAAGGATCACTACCAGACAATCTTTCTGTGGAAGACCTGAAGCGGAAGCACCCTTCGTTGCCTAGGAATCCTGTACTGGCTGATGCTTGCTTTAAGGGCGGCTTGATCGAGGCTTGGGGCAGGGGCACCGTGAAGATCATGGAGGAGTGCCAACGTCTGGGGCTTCCGGAGCCTGACATAACGACCATCGGCGGCGGTGTCTCCGTCACGCTTTTTAAAGATATTTATTCAGAAGAGCAGCTTAAGGGCATGGGGCTGAATGAGCGGCAGGTAGAGGCGCTGCTGCTTTGGAAGAATGATGGGAGGATCCAGAACAGTAAGTACAAAGAAAAATTTAGCATAACAGACCGGACGGCTCTGCGGGATTTAACAGATCTGGTGGATAAAGGTCTTCTTAGCAAAGAAGGAGAGAAAAAATCGACTGTCTATGTCTACAAAGGTCGGAATGTCGGATAAAAGCCATAGATGTCGGATAAATGTCGGATAAACTGGGCAGTAGCTTTAATAGCCTGACTAGCGGCTGCTTTAAAAAAACGAACAAAAAGGGCCGGCGCAACTAATGTGCTGGCCCTTTTTGCAATAGGCAACAAGGGGCTGAAGCCATGCGGTGAAATAAATATTAGCAACATTATATCTAGCAAATATAAAATTATAGTATTTTGCGTCCCTAATGCCACCCAGACCATTGAAAACAAATGACAACCACACCACAGCCCGCATGACCTGCGTCAAGGGCAACCCGCACATCTGCACGTGCTTTAGTTATCCATACACTTTCTATCCAATCATTAACACAAGCGGCGTCAACTCTAACAGCCGCCGTGAACTAATCTAAAATAGATGCATAAACTTTTACTTACCTTTCTTGCCCTCAGCCTGCTTACAATCAGGCCTGCCGCTGCGCAGCTGAAGGTCGTTAACCCTTCCGACCAGGCCGTCTCGCTTGCCATCGGCTATTACCACGAGAAGGGGCTCTTTAAAGGCTGGCACACGCAGGGCTGGATCAACATCGCGCCCCACGACTCTGCCACCCTGCTGCCGGAAGGCATCGCAGGCGGACAGTTCTACTACTTTGGCAGGCTAGCCGGCTGCGATCAGCTCTTCCAGGGGCAGTACGCCCTGCACATTCAGCCGACAGAGGCCTTCTCCATTGCCAACGCGGCAACAGACAGTCCTGTTACCCTAAGCAAGGGCCTGCAGAAAGCAGGCTTTGTCAAGGTGGACGTGCCGGAGGGTAAAAGGCAGCACACGCTGCGCCTGCCGGTGCCCAACTGCACCCAGAACGGCATCAGACATGGCGCCTGGACGCTTTACCTAGACCGTGATAAAGAAGAGGTGAAGCAGGTGCAAGATGCTGCTTTCATCCGAAAGATTACTTATCAGAAGGGAGTACCAAGCGGATTGGTACGCGACTATTATGCCAAGGCAAATGTGCTGCAGTGGGACGGAAAGCTGGTAAGCGAGCGGCCAGACGTGCGGCAGGGCACTTGCATCACCTATAACGAGCAGGGGCAGAAGGTAGAGGAGGCGATCTACAAAGAAGGCCAACTGGCGGGAAGCGTGCGTCGTTGGGGAGATGACGGAAAGGAGATTCTAAGGAAAATGACCTACAGGACCGTGACGGTGCTAGAGCCGCAGGTGGGTTACCTGGTGAGCTACTACAACCCGGGCAACAGCAGGACCCTTATCCCTGTGACGCTCCCGGAGAACACGGTGCGCTGGTACTATGAGTTCACCGCCTACCGCAACAAGGCGGACGTGGAGGCGGTACGGAACACTTTTCAGCTTGCATCAGAGCTCTCTATATTCATTGATCAGACTGGCTTCCTGAAGCTGGCCACGGCTGCCTTGACACCTCCTGTCGGCGGCGACATCTGTAACGTGTACCTGATAGAGGATGAGCTTCAGGCGAAGATCTTCATGCAGAAGCAGTCAAACTTCAAGCGTGTGACCGATGCCTCCCGGACCAGCCTTACATCAGCTGTGGTTCCTGTACAGCATCCGGGCAAGCAGGTGTACCTGGGGCTGCACAACCCGGCCGATGTAGACGGCATTTACTTTGCCATTGAAGTGGTGGCTGTAGTAGAGGAAGAAGAGAAGTTCTAACTGCGTAGTAGAAATAATCTCCTAATTATTCTTATTGTCTGGATTGTCATGAAACCCAAGGTAATCCAGACAATAGATCATGACTCTCAAACGCCAGAGATAGACTGATTAAGCATCTTCTGTGTTAGATAATCTACACGTCTAATGTCTGCTCCTGTAGAATATCTTTAAATATTAGTGTATTAATTATCTGGTGATAAACTGTGAACCTGCTATTTGCGTAATTAAGCTTCTCGCTAAAGTGAGACTTATCTTGTGGCAGGTCTAGCCTTCCTCCATAGTAGACAAACACATCATCTGCATTACTTTCCTCGAGGTAGCTCACAATTGTTGTAGTATCTAAGCTTTTTCTAATATTACAGAATATAAGCAGATCAGACGGTGGAAAAGGTATATAAATGTTAACGGTGGTGCACTCGACATTCTTGAAGCCCATTCGCTTGAGTAAAGTTCTCATAAGCTCAGTTTCATCATCAGATCCACTAACGACCCTTACGAGCTTCTCTTTCTTAACCTTGCTTTCTATTCTATGATTGTTTACCAATTCCATCATTGATTGCGTGTTTTCGAACAGGTATGTCTGAAGTTTTTCCCTTAGGGTCTTTTCAGCAAGCTTTTTCATGCCCCAAAAGAACTGGTAAATTAAGCCTCCTACTCCGAGAGTTAACAAGAGACCGCCAATTATGGCTATCGTGTTTAGGAGCGTAAGCTTGTCGTCAATCTCATTCTTTTTTTCTGTCAGCTGTACATCAATCTCTTGTTGCTTCTCCTGTAGCTTCAGGTGTACTTCTTTCTCCAGGTTATCCACTTTCTTTTGAATTATGTCCTGGTTGTAAGTTTCTAACTGTTGAACGCGGTTCTCAATGGAAGTATTAGGTTCTTTAGCATAGGTAGAAAAACACAATATGGAAATAATCACAGAAAAGGCTAAATTTTTCATTTTATCTTTAATTTAATACCTGAAGTGCCTGAAGCAATATTAGTTGTAAGGTGAAAATTTATATAATTTTTTATTGCCAAATACATAAAAGTTAAGCTGCATCTTTCCTTTGGACCCTGATACGATTAGTAAAAGAGGATTGGCAACAGCCACACTTTCAGCCTCTGCTATTTTCTTCAAAGAAGCAAAATCCTTAGGTGAGAATTGACCGCTGCCATTAGGGTGGGAGTGCCACTCACCCAGATATTCGATCTCTAGATTATGCTCTTTCCCATACTTATGCAGCTTCTGATTAAGCTCATCTGTATCAGGGACAAAAGATGTGGGGGAACTCTTAAATTTGGAAGGTAAAATTACATCAACCACTAATGCCTCCGAAAGATCATCTGAGTAGGAGCCCATCAAAAGTCCTCCATATTCGTTTGGAAAGAAGGAATCAGAATTCGCCAGAATTGTTTCTATAGTGGCTGAAGATACCTTAAGTTTAAGCCCAAGCTTCTGCTGCTTATATTTTATGAAAGACAACTTGCGGATAGATGAATTAGTTTCGGCAGACAGGATAAATGTTTCAGGTTTTTGTCTGTCCAAAGTTGACTTGTTGATATTATCTAGTGCTTTATTAAGCAGCGAGTTAATTTCAGGATAGCTAGCCTCGAATGTAAAGTGCCAACATCCAGTACCAGGCTTAAATGTTGGATAATGGTCTGCTTTAAGCCATTTTAGTAGTCTAGACTTCATCTCAATGAGCCGTGGACTATCCCATGAGGATAAGCACAGTAGTTGCCTTGCCTTATTTGTAGTGGAAAGACTAACGATAGGAGAAATAACACTTCCGTAGGACAGCATTTGAAGCACCTGGTTATCGGCAGTGCAATCGAATATCAAGTCAAACTGGTTCAAGACAGATGCTAAGTTTTGGTAATATCTTCCTTTGGGGCTAGTCGGCTGTATTGCTGCGATTGTCTCTATATCGACGAAGGGAGAAATATCCAGTAAACTCAAACGCAAATTGTGCACTTTGGCCAGATTTGTATGTCTAAAGGTTAATCTACTTCTGCAAACATTGCCAGGTTCAACTGTATCACTATCAGATAAGGTTAGTTTTGTCACGCCTCCTCGCACAAGCAGTTCCGCCAACGAACTGCCAATAGCTCCCGCACCTATTATCAAAATGTTGCTTGATGTCAAAGACTTACTGAGCATTCCACGGCCAAAGAATCTTTGGTAGCTACTGTTAGCCGTCTCATCCCAGAGAAGGGGCCCTACGTGGTTTTTGATATACTTAGGACGACGCTTTAACTCTGTTCTCTTAAAATCTTTGACTGGAACCAACAGAAGATCCCAATGGACTTCTTGCTTATTGTCTAAGGTTGGAATTGCGTAGCCCAAAGTCAAAAGAAAGTACTCTCGTAACCCATCAGGGCCAAGCATATACCTGGCACTCTTTTTACAGAAGTCCAAGAAAAAGTCAGAGAATGACGATGGAAGCAAGTCCTGAAGCTGCTCCCAAGAATCCATCTTCAACCGGTGCCTTACAACCGGCTCCTTTTCCAGAAATACCCAAACGCCCTGATAAAGATCCCCACCTTTGTAAGTTCTAGACCAAGAGGATTCCTTCCCTCCTAACTGTTGAGCCAGCAGAGTGTAAGTTTTGGCTTTTCCGTTAGATACTAGCCTTTGGTTAAGAACCGTATAGGTCATGGTCCCAAACAAATTCTCTTTAAACCTACCTGGTGTTAGATCATTTGCCGTCTCTGAGAAAAGTAGATGAGCTTTACCATGTGTTTTAAAGGCAGGGTATTCATACTCTTGATGGGTTTCATTAAGGTAAAAATCTTCTATCCACTGATACAGCTTATCAACGTCCAAGGAGAGCCTAGTATGCAGGTGGTCTATAAAGGGGGTATTAAGGCAAGCGCTTCCTCCAAGTGTCTCTGTCGCAGTAAGATTTTGATGGCTGTACCCATTAATCGTTCTGCAATAAAAGTGTGCTTCGCCAAAAGGGTAGTCTTCAGGCAGAAGCACTTCAAAGTCTAACGGGCCTTTGGCCGTATCGATACAGATACGGCCGTGGTAAAAAGGCTCTTCATTAAGAAGTTTAAAACTTTGTTCAAGTCGACATCTTTCCAGCCCATCAAAGTAGCTATTATAGAATTCGATGTCACTTTTATGCATAAGATGTAGGGGGTAATTTTGTAGTAGCATCACTTTTCCTCTCATATTGAGAGTTATTACCGCTCTTTTTTTCTTCCTCTTTAGGATATTTAGGGTTGGCCGGGAAGTAGTATTCTATTTTCTTCTCGTCCTTCTCGATCTTCTCTAGCATCTCCTCAATCTCTTCGTGCAGCTCATCTTTTCTCTCTGAAGTTAAGCTATCTGCCACATTATTGTTGCTGTTACCAGGATCCTTAAGCGAGATTGTTTTGATATTGTCCCTTATAAACTCTAAGGACATTTTTAGCCTGGCCCATAGCCCTCTTGGCACATCTTCCGCCTGATCGAAAGCTTCCATGGTCAACAGCTCCACCAGGAAGGATTTTAAGTCATGGTCATGGTTGAACTTCCACACCTTGATTAATTTTATAGTCTCCCTTTCATTAGCCCTTCCACTAATTTTTTCCAGTTGCTTATGAATGTTCGTTTTTTTGGAAGTTGGGTCATCCTCTATGTTCAAATAGAGTTTTATGTCATTTTCATCAGAATTGGAGTCTGAAGCCAACTTACGCCCAGGTGTGACATCAAAAAGCACATCATCCCCATCTACGTTAAACTTCAACCCAACCGATACTTTTTGCTTTCTGACCTTTACTAGGTCATCGTCGGTTTTCTTGTACTCTTTCTTTAGGAACTCATATATTGTATCGTGCATCTCTTTGAGGGTTTTAAACTTCTCTCTTTTGAAATGCACACACAGGTCCAGGTCAAACTTAGTGTTGATAGCTGTAAACTTACTGTAGGACCCGGAATTGATGATCTTTACTATATCACTACCGTACTCTTCACAAAGAGCATCTTTAACTTTGTCTCTTTTTGTTTTATATTTATCCAGGAGGTCTTTCTCCTCTTCTCTGTTAATGTTGTGCGTGTCGAGCACGAACTGAAGGTGGTTGTTCTTGTATGTTGACATGAAATAATTTATAAAGATATTGAAAGATTAAGGATGACTGAGTTTATTTGTTCAGTCATCCTTACATTCTCAAAAGCGTACTAGTGCCGCTTTCTATTTCTTCTTACCGCCCTTGCTTTCTCTTTGAGAAAGAGCGCTTCCCGCAGCTGTCTTGCTTGCCGCACTAGTGCGCCCGTCTCTCAAAACTTTTGATGCAGCAGAAGCAGCTTTTTTGCTTGTTTCTTTACTCATGGCTAAAAGTTTACCTCATCTCAACAAAGCAGGTGAGTTGAATTCCTGCCGAAAGCATTTGCAGATTTAAAAAGATTATTACCTTTGCACTCGGAAAACTGTACGGTAATACTTTTTATGACAACCTTTCGGTATGCTTTACGTACCTACCGATCGAGCTAGTTACGTCAACTTTATCGCCAAAATAGATGGTGGTTTTATATTTGTATAAATATTTATAGTTATTATTAAATATTTAATATACTTAAGTTGCTTAAATACTACTTTGCCTTTTTGTCAGCTTCTGACATATTTTTTCTTTCTCATATCTAGGTAATTTTGGCAGTAGGTGCTGTCAGGGCATCAGAAGCTCCTCCTTAATATAAAGTGAAATTTTAACTTGCTCATGCTACTGTAGGAAGTTAATAGAAAGTTGCACCAGCGCTCGGTTTGGCTGGGAGACATTTGCTTTATGATAGTGTGATTGTAGTATTGCTAATACGCGGTCATTTTTAGTAACAGAGCCTTTTTTTGTTTCAAGGTAGTCTTATAGTATATACTTGAAAACTTAGGTATTTTCTTAAATTTGCCAAACAAGCATTGTTTCAAAATGACTGGTTGTAAAGTAAACTCGTGTATTGCCTCATTTTTATAAGGCTATCTGCTTTTAAACAGGAAATACCATACACTTATGATCCAACTAAATAGAAATGCTTTCACAGCGTTTGGTGTATAAAACAACTATTCTATTGTTGTATACATAGCTAAGTGCTCTTGCTCAAGAGCTAATTTTTTAGTATATTATTGTATGGAAACAGCAGAAAGAAAACGACCAATCCACCTGGGCGACCACGTGCGAAGAATGCGGACCGCATTGGGAGTGAAGCAATCCGCATTGGCCAATGAACTGGGCACCACCCAGCAGAACATTTCGTGAATTGAGCAGGAGGAGGATGTGGACGATACGATGCTGAATAAAATTGCTAGTGCTCTTGATGTAACAGCAGAAGCTATTAAAAATTTTAGCGAAGATGGGGACGTGTTTAACATCCAGCATATGCAGGGACATGCTTCTGCTGGTAGTAGTTTCAATCAGTGTACCTTCAATCCTTTGGATAAATTGATTGAGGTAATGGATGAAAATAAAAAGCTTTACGAGCGCTTACTGGCAAGCGAACGGGAGAAGATCGAAATTCTAATACAGCAGCAGAACTCCTAGCTGTAATAGCTGATAAAGTATAAAAGTAGCCCGTGCTAAGCCACTTTTATACTTTATACAGGAACATACTTAACGCTTACTGCATTTACAGATCAGGACCTTTGGACTCTAGTTGTCTGACTCTTCTTTCTGCCTCCTCCGGGTTAAGGTAATAAACGGAATCTACCCAATGACCAGCATCCGGGTAAGTTTGCCTAATCATTCTGTTCTTAATGTCATTTTCCCGCAACCTACTGTTCTCGCGGTACAGGCTCAGGCACAGGCCTACGGAAATGGCAGCAGCCAACAAGCATACGATGCTCCCGATCACAAATCCCCGTGACCTGTCCTCGAAATGGTGATGGTGCCGGACGGGCAGCACCTTCGGCAGCTTGGTGATGGTATCACGGAAAGAGTCAATCTGGGCGTAAATCTGCAGGGCCTGCACGCCCAGATCGTGCCGCTGGATAAGAGCTTTGAGTTCTTCGAACTGCGCACCGTAGTCATGCGCCTCATCTATTTGTGGCGGGGCTGGTATTTCCCGCTCCTCCAGCTTTTCCAGCCGCTTTCCGTGCAGGGTCAGCACGCGCTCTGCGTCAGCAAGTCTTTCTTCCAGTTCCTCTGTATTCATAAGCGAATTCTCCTTTTCTTTTTGCGTTTCTTTTTAAAGTTGTAGTCATTCAGGTTAGCCGCCTCCGCTGCCTGCCCAGTAGTAGGTGCCAGCAGGCTCTCCAACGGGCCCATAGGGACGTGGCGAGTAAGATTTTTGCCTCCAGAAATACTTCCAGGGGAAGTGTCTGCAGGCGTAAGGCCCTTTTGCCGTTTGGCAGCAATCGAATGCTGCAGCTCTTGCTGCCGGTTCTGCTCCAGCTGTCTGCTGATAGCCCCGTAGCTCAGGCTCCTGTCGATGCCGGAACCCTTGAAGCTGAGCTCTCCTTGGCGGAAGCTCACGCCCTGCACCTGTTCTGTTCCCCGTTTATACTTGTAGTCGATGGTGATGCCTTTGCCGTGAAGCAGATGTTCCAGCTCCGCCCAGCTTTTAGCCTGTGGCATTACCTGCTTGATTGCATCATGTAGTTTATACTTTGCTTTGTCGGCCCCTTTCAGGCACTGGCGATTCACCTGCCCTTTGCCTGGTGCCAGGTAGTAGCCGTGACGCTCAGTCATCTCCCGGCACACCTTGGCGTTGCGCCGGTGCTGGAATTTATCTGTTATTGTTTTCCCCTCGTAGTTGACCCGGTTGTAGACGATGTGCACATGCGGGTGCTCTTTGTCCCTGTGCATTACGATCAGGTGCTGCGTATCCCTGATCTGCATCTTTTCCAGGTACTCCTTTGCCCGCTCCACCATGATTTGCTCACAGAGCTTTGCCTTGTCATGAACGCTCCAGCTCAGGGCGATGTGCCCCACGGCCTTCTCTAGTTCAGGGTTCAACCTACGCTGCAGGTTAAAGTCCGCGACCATCGAGGAGACGGTGTCCGAGCGGATACCGTCCGCATCCAGTACCACGGACTCAGGCTTCTGCACCACATAGCGCACGCAGCCCGAAAAGCTCTTACCGGTCATCACTTTTCCGATCATCTCTGCCCAGTAGGTGAAGCGTGCGGTTGATCTCGTCGAGTGCCTGGCGGCACTTGCCCTGCACCGAAAGCAGGCCCTCGCGGTGGGCCAGCCGGGCCAGCTGGTTGAGGTTGTTGGCCATACCTGAGAGCATGCGCAGCGTGGCCAGCTCCTTAGGGCGGAGACGCGCCGTCACCACCGCTTTTTTGGCCGCCGCCCTAAACCAAGCCGAGAGGCTCAGCCTCGCCTCCCTGGCCTTGCCCGCGACGAGCAGCCTCTCGGTTTCGGTTACCCGCACCACAAGAGTGCAGTTCCGCTTCACCCGTTTGGCGGGGCGGCCGCCCTTCTTTTTACCCTCGCTTTGCCGCTGCATTTGCGCTGTTTCCATGTGCTGTTCTGTTTAGAAGTGGATAAGAAATCCTGCTGCGACCACCGGGAGCGGCTGGGGAGGCCTAGGGCCGGAAGAGGTTTTTGTATGACAAAAACACAAACTTGCTCCCTGCATCTACGAGCGTTCCCCGGCGGCGCTCTCACAGGCTTAGCCGGTGGCGCTTTGCCTGCCGCTGCCCCGCCACCAGGTACGCGTTCACGTCCTTGTGGCCGCGGTAGAGGGCGGAGACGTCCTGGCAATTTAGCTCCGAGCGGAGGAGTCGCTCGGTCACCTTCCGGCCGGGCGGGTCATGGTCCAGGAACAGCAGCACCTGCCTGTGCCGCCCGAGCACCTCCAACCCCTTGCCCAACTGGGTAAGGGAGTTGAGGACCAGAAAGCTGGCGCTTTCCTTCAGGTGAGGCCAGAGCTCCAGGAGGGACAGGAAATCCATGAACCCCTCCAGCAGGCAGACGGTGTTAGTGCCGCGGTCGATGTAAGTGATGTCCTTGGGGGAGGAGGAGCCCTTGAACCAGGCGTTGCGCAGCTCATAGCCGCCCGAACGGTTTTCAAATCCGATGGCGGAATGTTGCCTCGCATTGATGGAGAAATCCACCTCCCGGCAGTAAGGGGCCGCTGTCCGTAGGCTGACGCCGCGCTGGCGCAGGTAAACTGCCATCCGGCTTTTCTCTTCCAGGGGGCTGGAGGCAAGCACCCGGAGGCGATGGGCGTCGCTGTCCTTTTCCGGCTCCTGCTTAGGAGGTAGGTTATTCTCAGCTGAACAGGCGGTAAGGACAGGCGTGGGCGTAGCAAGGAAGGACTGCCTGGAAAGGAGCTGGATGACTTCCCGGATCGTGGCGGTCCGATGCAGGCGCAGGGCCAGGTCGAAGACCTTGCCGCCCTCTCCGGTCCCGTGGTCATACCAGCGGTTGAGGCGCGTGTTGACCTTGAAGGAAGGGGTACGCTCGGCGGTGCGGATTGGGGAGATGTACCACCAGTCCGAGCCCCTTTTGCGCGCAGGCTGAATGCCCTGGCTCGCCAGCAAGTCGGTAATGGAAAGCGCGCTGTTTATCTGCTCGATGTTCATCTTTTGGTTGGCTTAGATTATTTCGAAATCAAGTTGGCCAGGTCCTGTGAAAGGAATCGCTGAAGGATCTTATGCAGTATTGTGGAGGGGTAATGTACCGGAGAACAGGGGAAGCAACGTCCTGGCGGTACCTGTAGCTGTGACCTTTTGCTCCCCCTGCTTTGCAGTATAGTGACCCGGTGCCGGTGGATTACAGTATTCCGGTAGGTGTGGATAGCGCGTCAGGCTTTTCTGCTTACACGCTGCATTTGTTGCCCAGCCTCTTCCTGTAGTTCAGAGACAGTCTTTTTCCGTCCCTTGCGCACCCACTCATCCAGCTCACTTTTATAGAAGTAAAGCCGTTTGCCTTGCTTATTATAAGGAACTTCCCGGCGGCAGACCTTTACGTAGAGGGTGGAGACGGACAGGTGGAGAAAGGCAGCGGCCTGCGTGACGTTGAAGATCGTTTCCGTGTCCTGCGGTGCACGCTGCTCGGTGAACAGCATTTCCAGGCGGTCCATTTTCTCGTGCAGCAGGCGCATGGCCTGGGGCATTTGCTCGAAGGTGAAGTTTTCCATGGCAGTGGTTGGTTTGGTTTACACTGCAATGGTAGCGGGTTTGTTTTCAGGGTTGCAAGAAGGCAGGACAGCATCCTGCCTGTTTCCTACTGCTAGTTATAGTTCTTTTGCGTGCGCAGCACCGGGTAAACAGAGTATGCGCCGCCGGGCTGCTTCCGCACGTCGAGGATGGGTGACTGGCAGGGCCTGGCGTTGGAGGAGATGATGGCGGCCAGGTAGCCGGGAGGCAGGGTGCGCTGCTGCCTGCGGAACACATAGGCAAAGTGGCCGGAGATCCATTCCTCTAGGTCTGACTTCAGGCAGCCCACAATGAGGTTGGCCTCGTAGAGCTGCTTGAAGGCGTCAGCCAGTTGGTTGCCGTTCCCGTGGAAAACGAGGGGAGCGGCAGGCGGTTGGTTCTTTTGCAGAAGGGGCAGGAGCTGCTGCTGGTCTTCCGGGGTGAAGTAGCCTTTGAGTATATGGTAGAACTCTTCGGCCATTCCCTCCACAAAACGCGGTACACTCTTGACCGGTGCGGGGGTGGTTTGGAGCAGAGAGGGGAGTGGGGTAGTTGTGGATTGTTCTTCTTCAACAGCAAGCAGAGTACTAGTGCGCTTACTGAGTTGTTGCAGGTAAGCTTCCCGCAACTTCACCGATTCAGCCAGGTCTTCCACGAACTTTTCCTCAACCAGGACACCTAAAGAATCAGGTTGCAGGTGCCGGAGGAGGAAGAGCTTGTCGAGCCTGATCTGCAGTATATAGCTGTTAGAGTAATTCATACCGTAGCCGTCGTAGTGTGCGTGGTAGTTGACCCAGAATTGCCGGAAGCGTTGCTCCACCTGCCTGATCTGGTCCACAACGGGGCGAAGTCGGTTAGAGGGGAGGGGGAGCAGGTCTAGGCTGGCCATCTCGGAGAGTAGCCGGAGCTCGCTTTCAAAGGTGAAGGCGTCGTAGTACTTTGTCTCGTGCGCGATGTCATAAACCGGTACTTCCTCGGCAGCTCCAAATGGCCGTTTGAAGATTTTCCTCTGGAGCACCCGGAGCTTAAAGGTCTGCAGGCGGGTCAAAAACTTCTTGAGGTGTTTCATAGCGCGTCAGGCGTCTTGGGTTCCCTTTTGTGGACCTCCCTGATGGGGAGACATTGTGTAGCCTCTGAAATGCTTAAGCGAGGCGTCGCCGATACCAGGGGCACATGCATATGATGTATTCCTTGGAGGCAGTACCAGGTTATACGAGAATTATCAGATTAGTATATAGCAATAATCATACACGTAGGTCTAACTGATCCACAGTTTTAATATACTAAAGGTGCAGGCCTCCTGTGCTTGGAGGTTTACCTTAGTCAACCCGCATGGATAATCGGATTGGGGGAAAGGCTGATCAGAAGAGGAGCTCCTTCCTGAATCCAAGCATATTAAACTAGGTAGTTTGATCGTACTTATTTAAATAGAATTGTGCGTTTATAAAAGAGATAATCGCAATTGTTGTACTTGAAGGGATGGTACCATGAAGAAACGCTACATCTGGTGCAGGTTCATCAAAAATGTCAGCATATCTTAGGGAAACGATTAGCACCATCACAGTAAAGGGTCATTGGGTTTATCTGAACTCCTGAATCCTCCTATCAATGCATGTTCCTAACGCAAAGCACGTTAACTCTACAGGTTTAGTGCGGACGAATTTAGGCGTGCGGTTCTCTTCACGTTCCAGCTTATACAGTTCAGCAGTCCGCCGTGCCTGGCTACCTCGTTTATATTGACAGGCTCAACTACCCTGTCTGAGAAAGTTTCGCTTAGAAGGTTCAAAACCTCCTCGTCTTTGTTCCCTTCTACTTCAAACACTGGTGCTATGATCAAGTCACCCACCTCCAGGTAATTCACGTAGCACCCAACGGCGGATTCGGGGAACCCTTTTACCTTAATATCCAGGAACGGCAGGTTTATATAGTCAAGGCTGTAATCCTTTAAAACTTTCCTCATTCCTTCCTTCCAGTAACCATACTCCGCTTCAAGGCAGTTGCCAACCAGCGTTGTCCGGTCATAGAACCGCACCAGCCCGTCCGCGTGGCCTGTCATGTCGGATCTGATCTGGGGAATCACAATGACTTCTGCCTCCAACAGCTTTTCGAGTTCGTCAATCAGTAGTGACTTGTTTGTATATGCCGGATTCTCCGGGAAGACCCTGTCGGTGATGATAACCCTGTCCCGCCATCTCACCACGTTTCCGCCATCCAGGTTGATATTGGAGTACGTCGCCTGCAATTGATTGAGCTCCAGCGCGGCTACCGGGTCGGTCTGCCAGGCTGCATCATCGGCCAGGTAGGAGGGCTCGTACCTGAACTGGATAAATTCTGCAATCCCTTTTTGGATGGGCATGTAGTCCCTGCACCAGATATCCTTTGTTCCTTTCAGCAGCCCGTGCCGGACCTGGTGCCTGTCCAACACCTTACGAACCTTATCATAGGTAGCTGTATAGCGTGCATCTGACGCCAGGAGCCCGGAGAAGAAAACGAAGTCCGTTTCCCTATCTATTATCATCTGTCTGCAGTTGGGTATATTTGTCCTCCAGGTACTTCCTGATCTGTGGGGCGAAGTAAAGCTTGTGCTCATCCTCCGTGATCACATCGCTTTTGTGGTTGTTGCAGAAGTAACATGCCAGTACGCAGTTTTCGACGGAGTATTCGTTTGTCTTTGAGTCCCTCCGCTCCAGCTCCAGGGACCTGCCGCGTCTTCTCTTCGTTGAAAGAGAACCTGTTGAATGGTCGAACAGTTTCTGAAGCTTATTTTCTTCTATACCGCAATAAGCGCAATGCCTCGGCTGCTTCCTGAACCATTCAAAGAATGCCCTCTTTCTCGCTTTCTGAAACGCAGCGAACTCCTCCTTGCCTTTCCTGCTGTCGAACAGCATGTTGGATCTTTTGATTTGCGCCCTCAGCTCCTGGCCGGTTTCCCACCACTCCCGGAGTTCAGTTAAGGTGATGCTGTCATTTTCGTCACAGATCTGCTTGTACTTCTTCCCCTCTGTCAGGTGCTGCAGTAGGAACTCTTCCTGGTTCATGTTTAATATATGTTTAACTGATAAATTACGTTCTGTATGGCAATCCAATGCGCCACCTACCTATAAAAGTTACTCCCGGTGCCCAAAAGATTCTATTTCTCCAGCAGGAGCGCGTTATTGCTTGTTGCCAGAAACCGCCCTAGCGCGAAGAACGCCTCATCCAGCTTTTTCAGGTTGATACTACCCTGATTTCGTATGAAAGGAAGATAGGTGTTGAAGTAAAAATCCTCCTTTGTTCTGCAGGTCATGCCGCTTGCCGATATGTGACGGTACTCCAGGTCATGCACAAAGTTATAGGCCCTGTTGATGTGCTGGTCATAGATTGGGTACCGCAATGGCTTTATGATATGGAGCAGGAAGATCTTCCAAACAGCGGTAAGGCCACTGAATTCGGCCAGAAAACACTCCACATCAAGAACGGCCTGCAGCTTCATTTGGTTAATGACCTTGAGTTGGGACTTTATCTTCGTGTCCAGTGATTGTTGCTTTCTTGAACTAAGATCCATTCCGTTCTTCCATTTGAAAAGGGACTGAATGTCATCGGGGTCAAACTGGCTCTTGGTAATGGTGTTGTTATACAATCTTTCCAGAGGATAGCGATAAAGCCTTGACCAGAAGTCGATGAAGCGCTGTAAGTCTGTTTCCTGAGTTTTGTGGAGTATCAGCAGGTTCCTCATTTGAGTGTTTCGGGTAAGAGTGGATGTATTCTTTTAGTGATGACAGCTGTTTTGTTTTTACAACCGCCCTTTTGGGTGTACGAGTGGATCTATCTGTTTAACATGCCTGTAAAGTAGCATAGGGTAATGTCGGATTCGGACAGGCTTATAAACCTGTTATCTGAGTTGCCTTTGCTAATACCTCTATCTGCGTCTCCTGGTTAAAATACCAGAAGCCAACGTCCTGCTGCCTGGCAGACTCAATCAGGTACTTTAACGTCACTTCTTTCATTCTTTCACCTGGGTCCGGGGCAACATCAACGATGAACATGCCAACCCCTATTCGCCTGTTATAAATTCTTTCAGTCTCAGCCCGCTGCGCCACTAGCTTCCGGATGTCTGTCTCAATTTCCTTTTGCCGCAGCCGTCCCCTGTGCCGCTCAGACGCTTTCACCTCCAGGGAGTACAGAGTTTCTTTCAAGGTATTCGCAAAGTTCCGTCTTCGCCAGTCGTGGTCAATCTCGCGAGTGAAGACTGTGATATCGGGAATGATCTCGATATCTGCATTTTGATAGTTTGTATTTCGCGTAAGGGACTTCTGAAGCAAAAAAGGATTTTGCACGCCTGGAATGGTTGTTTTAACATTCATCCCAAGTTGATTGAAGGGTATTCCCCCTGTTTGCCTGAGATGATGGTAAAGCATCGCCTGGTAATGCAGTTCTGAGGCTAGAATTAGCCTGCATTCACTTGTGACCAACGCAAAACATTTCGAGATGGCTTGTCTTACTTCTTCCGGTGACTGTATCATTCTTCCTAGGTTACTGCTTCAGTTTGCAATGCGGCCTTACATATACAAGCCGCAACAATTGCAATAGGCAATGCTTGCAAGCGGAATTTAAAATGCTTTTTCCGATGCTACTTCCGCTCTCTTTACTAAAGGCAATGACTATATACTTATCAGCTAATGTATTGCATTTCTTTCATTTTACAATTTATTGAGAATCTGCATTCGTCATTATGGACTTATAAGTATACAACCATTACATGTACAATTGAAAATCTTATTCAGTAACTAGATGAAAGAGGATAGTATGTCAACCAAAGATATGCTGATGGATATCAGCTCGATGAGGAGCAAGGCGATCAGACTTACAGTGAATGGGAAAGCCTATAGTGTTCTGCTAAAGGACATACTGGCAAGGGACCTATTCTACGACGACGAGGCGCCAATGCCCTCCTTGAAGGACTTGTCTGCTGCCACGGGGCTGCAGTACGGCAAAATCAGGAAATACGTGGAGGAGATATACCATGACCTTGTACTGGATTATGAGGCAAGGCCTGTATTCTCCTTCACTAAAGTTCGGTACGAGTTTCTGATCAGGGGCTGGAGGAAAGGCAAGTTTATGAGTTTGGAGGCCGACCAGCTACCGGTTGTGCCACGAGTGGGGGAGGAAGTCTCTGTCCCCTTCTTCTCAGCTTACATGCGTGCTTCCCACTTCTTTGTGGAGGAGATTAACCATTATTTCGATGAAGAGACGCAGGTAGTAAAGCTCTGGCTGAGGCCAGGCTCCTATAATACCTATTGGCGTTTCAGGAAGGATAAAGCTAAGGAAGAGTATGAGGTAGGATTTATGGATTTCTTTGAACTTGAGGAGCACGAGCTAAAACGGAAACTTGGCGTTGGAAAAAAGATGGATGACTATTTGGACAGAACGTTTGGACTCTCTAATAAGTAGGGAGCTATTTCAACTATTTTAATTGAACAAAAATGAGGCTATAAAAGCCCCTCGTCTGCCATGGAGTAATATGTTTCGCTCGTCAGGATCAGGTGGTCCAGTAGCACCATGTCCAGCAGCTCGGCTCCCTTTTTCATCTTCTGTGTCAGTTGCAGGTCCGCCGCGCTGGGCTTGAGGTTGCCGGAGGGGTGATTGTGGCAGAGGATGATACCTGAAGCACAAGCCTTCAACGCGGCCACGAAAATAAGCTTTGGGTCTGCTACCGTTCCGGCTACGCCACCTGTGGATACTTCGAAGATGCCCAGCACGCGGTTGGCGCGGTTTAAAAGGAGCACCTTGAACTGCTCTACTAACTCTATTTTGCCGGTATCCCAGCTTTCCTTCATCACCTTGTAAGAGTCTGTTGAACAAGTGACCTGCGGTCTTTCAGAGGGCTTGACGCGGTTGCGGTAGGTGAGCTTTACTTCGGCTACGCGGTGGATGGCTGGGGATTTAGTTGTCTTTTCCATAATCTCAGGTCTTTTAGTGTGAGGAAATTGATTATGGTGCCCTACCTGCCTGGCGGACGGATTAAGGGCATAGGTGGAGCCTGTAAAAATGCGGAGGGCTCCCGCTGGGATGCCCATTTTTTCAGGACTACCTTGTCCCGTATCCGGGCGGCAGGCTAACTTTGCGCCGAAATGAATGACCCTGGACTTTTGCTTTGAAGTGTATTAAACGGTATGTATGCTGGTGTACCATTATATATTAAGATTTGTTAATGATGCAGGGGATGGTTAAGGATGCTTTTATTGAACTATAGGTAAGTTAGAAGGGGAGTATGAGTGTATGTCGTTTGATTATCTCCTGCAGCTTTCACTTAACTGTTCAGCCGCACAGTCTAACCCAATTAGGGATGACAGGTAGAGAATTAGATGATCAAAAGTCAGATTTGTTTGGAATACAATCTATCAGGAAGACTAGCCGAGACGAAATATTTTAAATTTTTTTATTTCGATGAAATAGCAAAAATAGAGATATTGAATTAGGCAACTGGTGTGCAAATTGTGTGCACATAAAAAAAGCCACTTAGCGATTTTACTCGTAAGTGGCTGATTTTAAAGTGGTCGCGAAGGGAGTCGAACCCCTAACCTTCTGATTCGTAGTCAGATGCTCTATCCAGTTGAGCTACGTGACCATTTTCCGTTATTGTGATGCAAAGTAACGGCGTTTTTTGATTATACGCAAGCCCTTTATTAAAATTTTACTCATTTTTTGTGGAGGCGTTACGTAGTGCCTTCTTCAGGGCACGGTCAAAAACAAAGTATAAACCGCCTATCGAAATGACTATCAGCGAGATCATGAGCAGTCTGCCGCTGGTGCCGCTGTCGGGGTCCTGCAATAATTTTATGATGTCGTTTGCCTGTGTGCCTATCCAGAAGAAGAAAAGCGTGCGCGGCAGCATACCAACTATACTTGCTACAAAGAACTTTTTCTTGTTTACCTGCAGCAGCGATAGCACAAAATTCATTAGGGCAAAGGGCAGCACCGGCGAAATACGTGTTAAAAAGATTAGACTCCAACTTTGGTTGCGTAGTTCCTGCATCAGGTTACGTGCCTTCTCAAAGCGGTTCAAGAAGCTCATCATCTTACCGTGGTCAATTAATTGGGCCAAGCTATAGCCTACCAATGCTGCAATACCATACGATACCACAATGCCTGCAAAGCCATTCCAGCCCAGATAAAAGCCGCTCACCAAAGCTATAAAGGTGGTAGGAGTAAGGGCGAAGGCCATTGTTACAGATATCACTGCAAAATACAACAGCATTTGCAGCCAATTAAGCTCTCTCAGAAAGTCCTGGTACTGGTAAAGTATAATAGCCAGCGTAGAGCTTACCACCACCGGTACTACCACCAACAGCAACATCGAAACAAACGTAGAGGCATTTTCACGTACAAGGTTGCGCAGCAGAGGGAGTAACTTCATGTAATAGGTTCTGGTTTATACTTGGTGTTAGACGAAATGCAAAGGACAAAAGATTTTTGCGGCTTTAAAAATGCTTTCTGTCGGAGCGTGTGCGAAGTATAAATAGGTATGCTTTCTTCTGCCCTTATTTTTATATCTTGCTGTATACCGATCATTCTATAATATACTTTGAATATGAAATTCGGAACAAAAGCAATACATGCTGGTGTAGAACCAGACCCAACCACAGGCGCCATCATGACGCCAATTTACCAGACATCGACTTATGTACAGCGTTCTCCCGGCGACCATAAAGGCTACGAGTACTCACGCACACATAACCCAACCCGTACGCAACTGCAAAATGCTTTGGCTGCCCTCGAGAACGGCAAACACGGCCTCTGCTTTGCCTCAGGCATGGCTGCTATAGATGCCATCATTAAAATGCTTAGCCCAGGCGACGAGGTGATCTCTACAAACGACCTGTACGGCGGCAGCTACCGCATCTTTACCAAAATCTTCCAGAACTACGGCATCAAGTTCCATTTTACTAACATGGCCGACCTTAGCAAAGTAGAGGCGCTGGTAAACGAGAACACTAAAATGATCTGGGTAGAAACACCGACTAACCCGCTGCTGAACATTATCGACATTAAAGGCTGTGCTGATATTTCTAAAAAGCATAACCTTATACTTGTCGCTGATAACACGTTTGCCACACCATACTTGCAAACACCACTGGATTTGGGAGCTGATATTGTGATGCACTCGCTTACCAAGTATATGGGTGGGCACTCCGATGTAGTGATGGGTGCTGTTATCGTAAATGAGGATGACCTGCGTGAGCGCCTTGCCTTTATCCAAAATGCATGTGGTAGTACACCTGGGCCACAAGACTGCTTCCTGGTGCTGCGTGGCATTAAAACCCTGCACCTGCGTATGGAGCGCCACTGCCAGAATGGACGTAAAATTGCAGAGTACCTGAAGAGCCACCCTAAAGTAGAGAAAGTATACTGGCCAGGCTTTGAGGATCATGCTAACCACGATGTAGCAAAAGAGCAAATGCGCGATTTTGGTGGCATGCTTTCGTTTGTACTCAAAGGTGATAAAGTAGAGGACGCAACAAAGGTATTGGAGAACCTGAAGTTGTTTGCCTTGGCAGAGTCACTTGGTGGTGTAGAGTCGCTTTGCGGCCACCCGGCTACCATGACGCACGCCAGCATTCCACGCGAAGAACGTATGAAAACTGGCCTTAGCGATTCCCTTATCAGGCTGAGCGTTGGTGTAGAAGATGCAGAAGACCTGATTGCTGATTTGGAGTATGCATTAGGCTAAGTTAGCTGATAGAGTATGTTCGTTAAAGAACTGCCTCTTTTAACAAATAAAGCCGCCTACTAAATTAATTCAGTAGGCGGCTTTATTTGTTTAGGATGCTACTTTTCCCGTACCTTATAAATCCTTTATCTTTTGTGCAAATAGCTTTGTCGTGACATGGCAGATCAGGTTATACTTTTTAAAGAGCAGCAGCGGTTCCGGCAGTTTTGGCTATGGGCTATTATACTTGGTGCTGCTGCTTTGTTCTGGGCAGGGTTTATTTACCAGGTGGCATTAGGCGGGCAGTTTGGCAACAGGCCGGTTTCTGATGTGCAATTAGCTGTACTTTTTGCTTTGATGGGAGTTTGCATGCCTTGGTTCTTTTACTATGTCAAGCTAACGACGGAAGTTAAGCCCGGCGAAATGCGTTTGCAGTTGAGGCCGTTTCATGTGCGGCCAGTAGTTATACATTTGCATGTAGTTCGCCACTATGAGAAAGTGCTTTACAACCCAGTACGCGACTACGGCGGCTGGGGCATAAGGTGGGGCTTTAAAGGAAAAGCTTATAATATGTCGGGCAACGAGGGAGTAAAGTTATACTTTTACAACCATGAGCCTTTACTGATTGGTTCTCAGGATGCTGATAAACTTTTTGAGGCTATAAAACTGGCGAAGGAGCTGAAGTGATTGTTAATCGTTAATAGCTATTCGATATTAATTGTTGGATAACGTAGAGACGCAATAACCATCGCTTTGTCAGTTACAAGGCATTTTAGCCATAACTGAATTTGCCCCTTTAACAATTTGGCCATTTGACCTTCCAACACTAGTAAGAAGCAACAAAAAAGCCGATGCCCTTTTCAGAGCACCGGCTTTTATACTTTTATAGTGTAAGAACTACGCCTGGATGCCCAGGATTTTGTAGATCTCAGTGAAGTCTGGAGTCAGGATGATCTCAGTACGACGGTTCTTAGCTTTCGCATCAGCAGAACGGCCTGTATCTACTGGCTGGTAGTAAGAACGGCCAGCTGGCGTGATTCTGTCTGGAGAAAGACCTTTTTCAGTCATCATACGCGTGATCTCAGTAGCGCGAAGTACGCTTAGGTCCCAGTTGTCAGTCAGGTAACGCATACCGTTAGCAACAGATACGTCATCTGTGTGGCCTTCTACCATGATGCCTACCTGCTGGTTTTTCTTAAGCACGTCTACCAATTGGTTGATAGCTTTTTGGCCACCAGTATTTACTTTAGTGCTACCAGTAGCAAAAAGAAGCTTGTCAGACATAGAAACGTAAACTTTTCCGTCTTTAACGCTAACGCTAAGATCACCTTGGTTGAAGCCCTGTAAAGCTGCGTTAACCTCATTTTTAAGGTTATCAAGAACTTTCTGCTGCTCATTCATAGCACGCTCCATTTCAGCAAGCTTCTGCTCACGCTCTTTCAGCGAAGCAGCTAATTGATCAGCTTTTGCCTTAGAGTCAGCAAGCTCACGCTCCTGAGCTTCTTTGCTAGCTTTTAAATCTTCGTATTTCTTAGAAGAAATACAAGATACCATTAGAGAAGAGCACAGCAACATTGCAAATGCCGCCTTGAAGAAGTTGAATTTCATGTGCGTTTGTAAATTAGTTGTTTAAACTGGTTTTAATTAGTTGTGATAACAGATTGCAAATATGGTAAAAGATTGTTCTACAAACTATAAAAATACGTAAAAACCATCTATTACCCCTGAAATATTTGCTCTAAAACGCTTATTTAACTGATATATTGTATTGTGTATATATTTATTTGATTTCTAATTCTGAAATAGTACTTTTTTATTATAATAAAAATCAGTGGCTAAATATTGTTTAATATAAATATTTGTTAATTAGTTGTTTCCGGTAAAGCTTTGTTTAAGCGCGGTTGTATAAACCAAATACCGATTGGCAGGAAAATAATCTGAACAAGCACCCCAATATACTCTCCTGTAGCAACAACTCGCTGCTTTTCTAAAGTAGTGATGCATCGGGCTACAAAGTATACAACATATAGGTAGCAGAAAGTAGCAAACAGGTGCATGGGCAGCAGCAAGGCAATCAAACCTAATTGTAGCGTACCTTCGGCTAAGGCTTCGCGCACAATGCCTAATGTGTAGATAAGCAGCAATATGTAAAGAGCAAAGTATAAAGCAGCCAACTGAAAGTATACCGCACTAACTCTTGTGCTATCAGATAATTTATTGCGCAAGTATAAGCCAACCCACCAGAGCCAAAGCACGGGAACAAAAGTAGGAAGCGCATCTACCAATGTGCTTATAATACCTGGCGCATCTGGTTGTGCGGCTGCTATGAGCTGTGTTAGTGCGTAGCGTAGTATAAATGGTAGTATAAATACCAGTAAAAATGCCTGCCAGTGCTTTAAGCGTAGTAGAAACATATAGGTTAGTTTGTATAGCAAGTATGCAAATTTGATCAGAATACCCTAAAAATTTATCTTTAAGAAGTAAATTACCTATTTAAACTTAGAACAAACCATGCATAAGAGTTTATATCTGGTGCTGCTCTGCCTGCTTTTGAGCATTGTAAGCTTAGCCCAAACCAAACCTGATTATAGTAAAATTACCCTGGTAATACATGGCGGTGCAGGCACCATTACCCGCGAAAACATGACCCCGGAAAAGGAGAAAGCTTACAGAGAAAAGCTGAATGAAGCCTTACAGGTAGGCTATGCGGTACTGATAAAAGGTGGCAGCAGCCTGGATGCTGTAGAGGCTACAGTGAAAGTTATGGAAGATTCTCCGCTCTTTAATGCCGGTAAGGGAGCCGTGTTTACCAACGAAGAGAAAAACGAGATGGATGCAGCTATCATGGACGGCAAATCATTAAAGGCCGGATCTATTGCCAGCGTAACTATTATTAAGAACCCAATCACAGCTGCCCGTGCTGTTATGGAAAAGTCGGAGCATGTGATGATGATAGGAGCAGGAGCAGAGAAATTTGCCAAAACTCAGAACATCGAGTTGGTAGACCCATCTTACTTTCGCACCGAGACACGCTACGAACAGTTACAGAAGATAAAACATAAAGAGAAAACCCAGCTGGACCACGATGGAGGTACGGGCAGCACAGAGAATATATTTACAGAAGGCAATAAGTTTGGTACAGTAGGCGCTGTGGCGCTAGATGCTTATGGTAACCTGGCAGCCGCAACCTCTACCGGTGGCATGACAAATAAACGCTATGGCCGTGTAGGCGACGTCCCAATAATTGGTGCTGGCACATATGCCGATAACAGCAGTTGCGCCGTGTCGGCTACAGGCCACGGGGAGTATTTTATGCGTGCCGTAGTAGCCCACGACATAGCAGCCATGATAAAGTATAAAAAGTACTCTGTTAAGAAAGCAGCAGAAGAAGTAGTGATGAAGAAATTAGTAGATTTTGGTGGCGAAGGAGGCGTGATTGCCCTTGATAGGAACGGAAACTACGCCATGCCTTTTAATTCGGCGGGTATGTACCGTGGTGTGATAAAAAATGGAAAAGCAGAGGTATTTATTTATAAAGAATAATTAATAGAAGTATGCAAACGCAGCAGGCCCGGAGATAATCCGGGCCTGCTGCGTTTTTCTGTAGTTAATAGCTACTCATGTATCCAGATCCATGCCTGGTCGCGGTGCTTAAACTCAAAGTATTTTATATCTGCAGTTGTAAAGGGCTTGGCTGCCAGCGTTAGCCAGTCTACCCACTTTTGGTCGCCAACAATGGCTACACGGCTAAAGTCTGAGGCATGTTTAAAATCAAATTTTATCTCATCCCATAGTGCCCTTATAGAGATATCCTCAACCTCCCATACTTCGGCGTATACCTTTATTTTACCGTGCTGCTTTATTCTTTCCTGCAACACAGGCAGCATCACATCATAATCGTTTTTATCGATTTGCCCTGATATCCGGAATGCTACTAAATCATCTTTAGACTCTTCTAACAGCTGTATCATAGCTAAATCTTTTACAGTGTGATGCATACTTTTATACTTTGGCTACGAAAATAAGAACGTCACCCGCTGCCGAAAAGTATACTTACAGATTTTCAATTCTTTTTAACTCCTGGTTCAGCACAAAGCTAGTAGTCTGCTCAGAGCCATTGCTAAACCGGATTTTATAAGGCTCTCCTGACATGCCTGACTTAGACGCAAGTTCTTCTATAAACTCTTTGGCTGATGCAATCTTGTTTTTATGCTTTTCCCATTTAGACTGAAGATGATCTGCTGCTTGCTGGCAGGAGTGCTCGCTGCCGTTCCGGATAAAGGTGGCACCTTTCAAACTTCTTACAAACTCTATTAATCTGTCAACTTTCTCAACCTCTGTTAACCCTCCGTTCGGGGTGATAATAACACTGCCTGCAGGTATTGTCCATGCGGCAGCCTGGAACGTACCTAAACCTAGCGTTAGTGCCAGGCAAAACATCACATACTTCAACATCTCTTAACTTTCTTTAAGTAATTATTTTATGATTATAGCGTTATTATTAGCAATTTTAATGCACTTATGTTCAACAAATAGCGTTTCGCTGTCACGGTATTTTTAAACAAGCTGATATAAGACTTTAACGTAGTTTATGAGGAAAATAGTTCTTGCTTTCTTTCTGCTGCTGCTTTGCCAGCAGGCCTTTGCTCAACGTAACATTGAAACCCGCCTGGGCTACAGCTATAACGATGATTTTGCCTTTACGGAAGAGTGGCAGTATCTGTCTACGGATGTTTACCTGTTTAACGGTAATAAATTTACCCGTGTGCTTAACGAGCTGGAGAAAGGGGTTAAAAAGAAGCAAAAGAAGAGGTATGGCAACTCCTTAGAGTACCTGTTTATTACAGCCCAGCTAAAGAATATGAAGCTGTTCGGTAACGATGCTATTGTATACCCGCTCTATAACTTCTACATAGACCAGGATAAAAAATCATACAAGACGCAGGTAAGCGATCATTTGGAGGTGGTGCGCATTATCGATAAAATGCCTTTAACATCTACACAGAGCAGCATCGATGCTGTTATAAATGCCAAAGCAGTTACCAACAACGACGGCGATCAGGTGTTTAGCCTTGTAGCAAACCAACTGGTAAACCTATCTAAGCTTACCAATCCATCTGGGGCTGTGCTTTCTTTGGTGGGGGAGTTTGGTAATTTGCTAAATGCCCGTTCGGGTAAAAAAGAGTATAAGTTCAGCTCTACTATACGCCTTTACGAGGGGCAGGATTTTGATACACGCCTGCACTCGGTGCGTATTTATGTGTTCGTGCCAAGCGATGTAAAGGGTGTAAGTATTAAGTCGGTTAAATTAACTGATTACCTGAGCAAGAGTGCCAGCAAACTAGACCGCAAGAGCTTAGAGGAGTTTGCAGCTTATAAAGACTATCCGTTTATGGTAGTGGCTAACTATAAGTCGCTGTATAAAATGGATGTGCTGACAGGTGATGAGGTAACGCTGGATTTGATTGAGAAGCGCAAGCAGAAGATACTGAATGCCTATGAGCAGAAGCTGGTGAACGACGAGACGTTCCGCCAGGAGAAGCTGTATGTGGAGTTTTTGCGTGTATTTGCCGAGATGAAGCAAAACCTGAACACCTATCGCCTAAACTACCGAAACAACAGCCCGGAGGTAAATGCAAAGAACCTTTTTGGCATAGTGCAGGAGTACAAACGCTTAAAGAGTACGTTTGATGCCCGCGAAAAGGAGTTTGCCAAAAACAGCGCCTACATCAATATCTTTAAGCCAGAATACGAAGCCATACTTAATAATGCAGAACTATACTTGGAGGCCGATCATAATCTAAAGAACGGAAAGGTGCTGGTAAATACACTGCGAGAGCTTGAAAACGAACCAAAAAGCTGGAACACTCCGGAGAAGCGTGAAGCTGCCCTTGCCAAACTTTATGCTGTAGAATTGCCAAAGCCTGAGTACTTATCTGCATCTGTTGAGGGAGAGGCTATTATCAGGCTGATCAAAAAACTAGAAGACCAGCAGTACAACGAAGTGTTTTCACAGGACTTGCAAAAGCTAAGTGCTGCCGAGGCTACTGATGAAACGCTAGCCCAGCGCAATTCCTTACTCGATAAAGCAGCTGCAAGCAAATGCCAGAGCTGCCGTGAAAAAGTGCGTGAAGGTGTTACCGAGTATAACAAGCGTTATGATAGCTTTAAATTAAAGCAAGCCCTTAGAAAGAAGGATGAGTTAAACCAACTAGCCGAGCAAACGGTGTTTAAAAATCTGAAAAAGCAACTGTGCATCGAGAGTAACCTGCAAACAGCAACAGCTGCCTCTAACACAACACTGGAGCAGTATATAAGCCGCATGCATGAGAAGAACAACGAGTTTGGCAAAAGTATAAAACAACTTGATCAGCTTAATAAACAAGAACCTGAAGCTGTAAGGCTATCCAATGTTCAGGAGTATAACACAAAGTTACAGCAACATATAAAGGAGGTGGAACAGAACTTTGAGATACTCTACGGCCTAGATAAAAGCTTATGTAACTGCATGGACGCTAGCTAAGGCAGTTTTAGCAACTCTTCGGATTGCTGTCCGTTTTTTGAAGTATGCAGGATACTTTAGAAACAATAGATCATTTGCTGGGTATTGGTGTCGAGTCGCTTAACTGGTGGCAAATGGCTTTAAGAGCCATCGTAGTGTTTTTTGCAGCACTTGCCATCATCCGGATAGGGAATCACCGCATTTTTGGTAAGAATACAGCCTTCGATATAGTATTGGGTATTATTTATGGCTCTGTTTTAAGCCGTGCCATAACAGGAAATTCTCCTTTCTGGCCCACTATTTTTGCGGCCTTTACCCTAGTTATACTCCATAAAATGCTAGCTGTAATGGCCTTTCATTCTTCATTTGGCTTTGGCAACGTGATTAAAGGCAAACCCAAAGAACTAGTTAAAGATGGGGAACTGCAAAAAGATGTAATGCGCAGCAGCAGTGTAACTGAAAATGATATAAAAGAAGCACTTCGTAACTCCGGGCACAGGCCCGATATTAGCAGCATTCATAGAGCCTATCTGGAGCGAAGCGGTGATATAAGCATTATATGTAAAGATTGAAGACTATTTTATAGTGTAAATAAAAAGCGAAGCCTCTCTTAAGTAATAAGAGAGGCTTCGCTTTTTATACATTTTGCTTTGATTAAGCCATCTGAGCATCAAGTTTCTGAGACAGCACATTCTTCGGAACTGCACCAACTTGCTTGTCTACTACTTCTCCGTTTTTGAACACAAGAAGCGTAGGGATGCTGCGAATACCAAACTTGGCAGATGTCTGCGGGTTTGCGTCCACATCAACTTTACCGATAACGGCTTTGCCTTCGTACTCACCAGCAAGTTCTTCTACAATAGGGCCTACCATGCGGCAAGGACCGCACCACTCTGCCCAAAAGTCAACTAATACTGGTTTATCAGAATTGATGATCTCATCAAAATTTGCGTCTGTGATCTCTATTGCTTTGTTAGCCATAACTTTAATGGTTTGTTGTGTTAATTTCTAAGTTTAAATATAGTAACAATTAAAAGTTTGGCAAATATCTGCCCAAACTCCTTCTTCCTGACAAGCTGTCCTGTTATAGAAAGCTGTTCTAATTTATATATCTGTTTACTTACGACAAATAGCGTCTGCAAGTATAAATTATTTGTATCAACAAATGTTGTAAATAAAAGTTTATGCTGCAAACCTGTGGCTATAAAAAAGGTTGAGCAGGTAAAATAGTAAAAATAGAAAGGGTAGCTTGGCTAAGCTGGCACATGTATCTTTAAAAGTATGAACTAATGGCTGCTATAGGACAAAAGTATCGGTCAGGGCTACAGGCAGCCTGCTACAAAAATTGCATCAGGCTCTTCTGGTCTCCTAAAGCAAATTATTATTAAGTTAAATAAAAGGTATTGGAAAAATAACCTTTGATATGGTAAACAGCTGCATTTTCATAGTAAAAGATAAATCCGGTTTGTAAACACAGCCCGTACGTATAGTCTATTAAATCAAATTTTTTTCTAAACTATTAATAGATTATATGCTATGAGACATGTACTTACCTGCGGTGCTTTATTTACTGCTGCACTATTTACCTTTTCGTCTTGCAACAAAGACGATGACTTTGATTTTGATTTTCCTGAAACCGGGAGCAAGGCATACGTTACCAGCAACACAAGCGGTATGTTAACCATAATGAACACAGACGATGAACTTGAAGACGTTTCTGTGAAAATGAAAAGAATCGCCTCTATGGATGCAGAGGGTGTGTACTATAATAAAGAGCGGGATGAAGTAATCCTGGCCTCCAGAACAACAAACAGGCTAGAAGCATACCAGAAAAAAAACAAAAACAACGAGTCTCTGGAGATCAAGACCACCAGTGATCCCAACTTTACCAATGCCCGCGAAATTGCCGTTAGCGGCAACCTAATAGTTGTTGTACAAGACGCAGATCCTGCTCTTAACAACAACATGAACCGACTGTATGTGTATGAGCGCACACCAAGCGGAATACGTTACCGCAACACCTATGACGTTGATTTTAATTTGTGGGGTATCCATGCCGACGGCACCACACTTTACGCAGTTGTAGACAACACCAGCGACATAGTTTCGTTTAGCAATTTCTTTTCAAACCCTAATGGTATGATACAGCCGACAAAACGTGTTACTGTTGAAGGAATTGTAAGAACACACGGAATAACTCACTCTAAAGAAGACAACAGAATGGTGCTGACAGATGTCGGAGATGGCGCTGTAGACAACGATGGTGCGATAGTGGTGATCAACAATTTTAGTTCTATATATAACAGCGCAGCAAACGGAGGCACCATAGGTACGGGTTCTCAAGTTAGAATTGAAGGTAGCAATACTATGTTGGGCAACCCAGTAGACGTAGCTTATGACAATGATACAGAGTATGTCTATGTTGCCGAAAGAGCCAACGGTGGCGGTAAAGTGCTTATTTTCGATTTGCCTACATCTAATGGTAATCCTTCGCCGGCATATGCTAAAAATGTAGCGGGTGCATCAGCAATTTATCTGCAGCAATAGCCATTATTTTTAGATTTAAAAATACAAAAGCCCCGGCACAAACCGGGGCTTTTGTATTGTGCTTATTGTAAAGCTTTTAAAGATATATTTAGATTAACTTACACTCACCTAATCCTAAGTCTTTGATCGATGTCAGGAACAGTTTTGGGTCAATTCTATACTTTCTAGAGTAAGTTGGCAGTGCAAGTTTCTCTTCTGGTACATGCAGCATAATTTCCAGGCGTTTCTGACCAGGACTTGAAACGATAGCGTTTTCTAGAGCCTCAGCCAGGTTCGGCGTGAAAAGCTGTAGGTTAACGTTTACCTGAACACCCTGTGCCATCTTGTCCATCACATCGCCCAGCAATTGTATGTTCATAGGCTTCAGTTCCCACTGATCTTCGGTTTTGTAACGCAGTTGCACCTTGCCTCTTATAAACAAGTATAAACCCATCTTCAAATAAGGCGAGAACTTCACATAATCTTCCCCAAAAAGCGCCATTTGCATTGAGGTATCATAATCCTCGATAGTGAACAGGGCAAAAGGATTTCCGTTCTTCGCCGTGCGGATCACCACATCTGTCACCATACCGGCCACGTTCACATCACGGGTTTTATACTCTTCTATTCTGTTTAGCGGACAAGTACAGTAAGAGTCTATCTCCAGCTTGAACTGGTCCAGCGGGTGGCCTGACATATAGAATCCTACTACCTCTTTTTCGCGTCGAAGCATTTCGGCCTGCGTCCACACAGGTACTTCCGGTATTTTAGGTAGCGGGGCTGCTACTGCGGCACCGCCACCGAAAAGTGATTGCTGCGCGGCTTGCTGCTCTGCCTGGTAACTGTTGCCATAACGAACTGCCTTTTCCAGCAAAGGCATACTTTCGCCTTCCGGTATTTCTATCAGCTGAGCACGGTGGTATAGTTGCCACGAATCGAAACAACCAGCCAGGGCCATACTTTCGAATGTCTTCTTATTTACCGCACGAAGGTTAATGCGCTTGGCAAAGTCAAATATATCCTGGTACGGGCCGTTGGCCTCACGGTCCGAAATAATGGCATCCACGGCAGCTTCACCAGTTCCTTTTATGGCAGCCAGACCAAAACGAATCTGCCCCTGCTCATTCACGTTGAACTTCAGTAAGGATTCATTCACATCCGGGCCAAGTACGTCTACGCCTTGCTTGCGGGCTTCCTCGATAAAGAACGTCACCTTTTTGATGTCGTTCATGTTGTTGGTCAGCACCGCAGCCATGTATTCGGCAGGGTAGTGAGCCTTTAGGTAACCTGTCTGGTAAGCAACCACGGAGTAAGCGGCGGAGTGGGAGCGGTTGAAGCCATACTGGGCAAACTTCTCCATCACGTCGAACACCTCAGAAGCCTTCTTAGAAGGGATCTTATGAATTTCGGCGGCTCCGGCAATGAACTTCTCACGCTCCTCGGCCATCTTCTTCATGTCCTTCTTACCCATGGCGCGGCGCAGCAAGTCGGCACCACCGAGTGAGTAACCAGCCAGAATCTGGGCCGTCTGCATGATCTGCTCCTGGTACACCATGATTCCGTAAGAGTAATTCAGGATCGGCTCCAGCAGTTCGTGCGGGTATTCTACTTCCTCTTTACCATGCTTCCGGTTAATGAAGTTCGGGATGAACTGCATTGGACCCGGGCGGTAAAGGGCGTTCATGGCAATTAAGTCTTCAATGTTGGTAGGCTGCAAGTCTTTAAGGTACATGCGCATACCTTCCGACTCGAACTGGAACGTACCAATGGTATCTCCACGCTGGTAAAGCTGGTACGTCTTTTCGTCGTCTATCGGAATATTATCGATATCAATATCAACACCATGGTTCTTTTTGATCAGTTCCATGGCATCCTTGATGATGGTAAGGGTTTTCAGACCCAAAAAGTCCATCTTCAGCATGCCCGCACTCTCAATCACTTTACCGTCGAACTGCGTTACCAGCAGGTCAGCGTCTTTAGAGGTAGAAACCGGGATATAATTGGTGATATCATCCGGGGCAATTATCACACCCGCTGCATGGATACCAGTATTACGTACAGAGCCTTCCAGCTTTTCAGCCAATTTTAACACAGCGGCACGGTGGTCGTCTCCTTCTCGGATGGCGGCTAACTCCAGATTCTCCATGAAAGCCTTGGCCAGCGTTGTGCCCGGGGTGTCTGGAACCATCTTGGCCAGCTCGTTAGCTTCAGCCAGTGGCAATGAAGTAGAACGAGCCACGTCTTTGATCGACGATTTAGCTGCCATGGTGCCGAAGGTGATGATCTGGGCCACCTGCGTTTTGCCATACTTATCCACCACGTAATCGATCACACGCTGGCGGTTCACGTCGTCAAAGTCGATATCAATATCGGGCATGGATACACGCTCCGGGTTCAGGAATCGCTCGAACAGCAGATTATACTTGATCGGGTCGATGTTAGTGATACCAATGCAATAAGCCACCGCAGAGCCAGCCGCTGAACCTCGGCCAGGACCCACAAATACGCCCATGTCACGGCCACGGTTAATAAAGTCCTGCACGATAAGGAAGTAACCGGCAAAACCCATCGTTTCCACGATGCGCAACTCGTAATCCAGGCGTACCTCTACTTCCGGGGTGATGTCAGTATAGCGTTTCTTAGCACCTTCATAGGTAAGGTGGCGAAGGTAAGCATCCGGACCGGCATGCTCCGGCGGAATCGGGAAGTTGGGTAGCAGGATATCGCGCTTCAGTTTGGGCGGCGTTATCTTGTCTACAATGTCGTTGGTATTATCTACAGCTTCCGGTACATCCTTAAACAGCTCGTTCATTTCGGCCTGCGTCTTGAAATAGAACTGGTCGTTCGGGAAACCAAAACGTGTCTTCGGGCCAGCCTCATCAATACGGTTTAGCATCTGGCGCACACCGGATTGGTGGCCATATTTGTTGCGCACATTCTCCACCGTATCGTAGATCACCTTCTGGTCATCACTTAGAAAGCGGTAATATTTTGTAGTAAAGTCACCAACCGGCGTGCTTTGATCCTCACCAGTATTCACGCAAAGCAGGATGTCGTGTGCATTCCAGTCTTCCTGATCTACATAATGTGAGTCGTTGGTGCAGATAACTTTTACGTTATACTTTTTGGCCCACTTCAGCAGCACCTGGTTTATATCTTCCTGGCTTTTGCCGGTGCCATCAATGTTCATCAGGCCGTGGCGCTGAATCTCGATATAATAGTCTTCGCCAAACACATCCAGCCACCACTTAAAAATTTCCTCGGCCTCTTCCTCTGTCTTCCAAAGTATAGCCTGCGGCACCTCGGCACCAATACAGCAACTGGTGGCAATCAGGCCTTTGCTATACTTTAGCAGCAACTCTTTATCAATGCGCGGCCATTTGCTGTACATGCCTTCTATATAAGACATAGAGCAAAGCTTGGCCAGGTTCTGATAACCCTCCTGATCTTTGGCGAGCAGCAACTGGTGGTAACGATTATCTTTTACCTCCTTGCTAAAGGTTTTCTGATGGCGATCCTTAACCAGGTAAAACTCGCAGCCCACAATCGGCTTCACGTTATACTTGTTGGCCTCGTTCACAAAATTGAAAGCAGCGAACATGTTTCCGTGGTCGGTCATGGCTACGGCGGGCATGCCATCGGCCTGCGCCTTTTTCATGAGCGCGCTGATGCTGGCCTGACCGTCGAGCAGCGAGTACTGTGTATGGGTGTGTAAATGCGAAAAAACAGGCATTCAGGAGGAATTATAAATTATGAATGACGAAATAAGAATGACTTCTGTATGAAATGGAATTTATACTTTCTGGCCATCTTCGGGATGTTAAAATTACGGAAAATAGGTTGGCTGCCCAAACCTAATGCAGCTCATTTACTAACACACTTACTAACAAAAAAGCAGCGGGAATTGTCCCACTGCTTCTGCTATTTATACTTTATTAATAACGCTTAAATCTGCTGTGCTTTTGCAAACTCCTGCTGCTGGTTAACTACAAAAAGTGTGCGGGTTGGATAAGCCATCTCTACACCCAAACGTTCAAACTCTTTGAATATAGCCATATTAATCGCCTGTTGGGTATCCATGTAAAAGGCATAGTCTGGGCGCAGCACGTTGTATACTATCTCAAAATCCAAGCTGGAATCGCCGTAAGACTTAAAGTGAGCACGGTCAAATTCTGCGTCCTCCTGGCGTTGCACAATAGATTTTAACACAGCTGGCAGCATTTCGAGTTGCTCATAGGTAGTTTGATACGTTACGCCGATGGTAAAAACAATGCGGCGGCGCTGCATGCGTTTGTAGTTGTGTATGCGTGAGCCAGTTAGGTCGCTGTTTGCAAAAACCAGCTGCTCTCCAGATAGGGTCTTAATGCGAGTGGTCTTAACGCCAATATGCTCTACTGTTCCGCTTTTATCATCCACAGCAAGAAAATCGCCTACCTCAAACGGTTTATCCAGGAAGATAACAAAGTAGTTGAAAAGGTCGCCTAGTATATTCTGGGCTGCCAGCGCTATGGCTATGCCACCGATACCTAAACCGGCAATGATTGCTGTAAGGTCATAGCCCATGTTATCCAGCAAAAAGCCGATAGCTATGAACCAGAAAAGTGCATTTATAATAAGTTTGATGGCTCCTAACTCGTTTACGGCATCTTTATCAGGGTGACGCCTGTGCAGGTAAGATCGAATTATAAGTAATACCGTTGAGATCAGGAACCGCACCACCATAACGGTAATGGCAACTGTTACAGCAATTCCAATTACTTTCTGTGCTCTAGGAGTTAAAGTGAGGTAATTTATACTTAAGTAGATAACGCTGAAGTATAATATTGGTATCCCAAACTTATTGATGCCCTCTACTATAAAGTTGTCAAACTTTGTATCGGTGCTCTCTGTCCATTTTATGATCCTAAGTAAGATGGTGCTTTTGAAATACTTGATCAACAGCATTCCAATAAAGATGGCACTTAAAACTATGATGTAATCCTGTACTGTATTCTGAAAGTAGACTCTGTCTAGCAGTTCTTCCATGCTTATCTAATTTGCTTAAAAGTTGTATTGTTTTAAATCGGGTTATATGGCGAAGTTACCACTTATCTCTTTTAATAAGAAAAACAGGATTATTTAAGGGTTTTGCTGACATAACTCTTAAACTTGCCTTGTACGTAAGTATAAACTTGTGCCGGAGCAGTGGCCGCGAATAAAAGTATGGCAGAAACAGCAGATAATAAACTTGGAGGGATGTTCAGAGCGTTGCGATATCGCAACTACAGGCTCTTTTTTGTTGGGCAGGGAATCTCACTTATTGGTACCTGGATGCAGCAGATAGCGCTAAGCTGGCTGGTGTATCGCCTTACCGACTCTGTTTTCCTGCTGGGTGCCGTTACTTTCTCCAGCCAAATTCCTTCTTTCCTGCTTGGGCCTTTTGCCGGTGTGCTTGCCGATAAGTTTAACAGACATAAAGTTTTGCTCGTAACGCAGTCACTATCGATGGTGCAGGCATCTACGCTGGCCGCGCTTGTACTAACAGATACTATTGAAATATGGCATATACTTTCGCTAAGTGCCTTCCTGGGTATCATTAATGGGTTTGATATATCTACCAGGCAGGCTTTTGTGGTGCAGATGGTAGACCAACGGGAAGACCTGAGCAATGCTATTGCCCTTAATTCTTCTTTGTTTAACATGGCGCGTTTGGTAGGGCCTACAATTGCCGGTGTGTTGATAGCTGTGGTAGGAGAGGGCATGTGCATCCTGATAAATGCCATCAGTTATATTGCTGTGCTGGGCTCTTTGCTGCTAATGCGCCTGAAGCCTTTTGAGCGGGTAAGGCAACACCACAAAGTATGGAGTTCGCTGCAGGAAGGCTTTAGCTATACTTTTGGCTTTGCTCCGATACGGGCACTTATCATCATTGTAGGTTTAATCAGTTTGTTTGGAATGCCTTTTACAGTATTGCTGCCGGTATTTGCCCGCGATATATTGCATGGTGGCGCAAACACACTTGGTTACCTGATGGGTGCCTCCGGGTTGGGGGCTTTAACAGGAGCTATGTTTTTGGCGCAGCGTAAATCGGTGGTAGGGCTGGGTAAGGTCATCATCTTTACTATGTCCTTGTTTGGGATGGCTTTAATGGCTTTTTCATTTTCGAAAATGTTTCTGCTCTCGCTGCTGCTAATGCTATTCACAGGGTTCGGTATGATCGTGACGATGGCCTCCTGCAATACGCTGCTGCAAACGCTTGTAGATGATGATAAACGTGGCCGCGTAATGAGCCTTTATGCTACTGCTTTTATGGGTATGGCTCCGATAGGAAGTATGCTGGCTGGCTCTGTGGCGGAACAAATTGGGGTAGCTTATACTTTGCTGGGATGTGGCTTTTTATGTAGCATGAGTGTGATTCCGTTTGCAGTACACAGGCCCCGCCTTCGCAGAATGGTGCAGCCTATCTACGAACGACTAGGTATTGTGCCCGAAATTGCCACCGGCTTACAAACTGCCTCTAACTTAACAGCACCGCCTGAAGAGAGGTAAAGAATCGCTGCCGGTTATTTATTATTCCTAGAATTAGAGCCGGAGCCATAGGTAATATAAACCCTGTAAAAGTATAAAGCCGGCTATAACGGCCGGCTTTATACTTTTACAGGGTTTGAAATGATGTTAGTAACTATTTCTTCTTGATCAACAGTTTTTCACCTGGTTTCACATTAAAGTCTGTTCTGTTGTTCCACTCCATCACATCTTTGATGGTAACGCCATACTTACGTGATATCTGGTACATGCTTTCGCCAGCGACTACGGTATGGTACGTGTTTTCGGTGGTAGCTGGTGCAGACTTCTCTGTAGCAGGAGTTGTTACTTCTTCCTCAGCGGTTTCTTCTTCTGGTGCTGTAACACGTAGTTCCTGACCTAGCTTCAGGTTGCTGTCTGTCAAGTTGTTCCAAGCACGCAGGTTATCTATTGTAACATTATATCGCTTGGATAGCTGGTAAAGTGTTTCGCCGGCGGCTACTGTATGAAATTCGGTAACAGGTCCTGTTTTTGCTGGTGTAGCTTCCTGCATTACTGTTACCTTGGCAGCTGTTGCTGGTGCGCCTAGAGGTTCAGCAACGATTAGCTCCTGGCCTGGCTGCAGTGCAGTGGTGCTAAGGCTATTCCAAGTTGTAAGTTCTGCTACAGTTACATCATACTTTTTAGAGATAGCGTACAGAGATTCGCCTTTAGCTACTACGTGTTTAGCGGCCTTTGCTGAAGCTGTATAGTTCTCACGTGTAACAGGCTCTCTGCTTATTGTTTCAGCATCTGTCCAATCTTCTCCCTCTTCTTTAATCTCCTCCTTATTTGTTTCTGCTGTTGGAGTGGCCGCCTGTGTTGGTTTTGCATTGGCTACAGTTGCAACAGGTGCTGGCTTTTGTTCTTCAGGAGTTTTTTGTGCTGCTGTGGCCTGTGCAGGTGCTTGCTTTGTAGCAGGTGTTTTTGCAGGCTCTTTGTAAAGCACAGACTCTACCTCTTTCACAGTTTCTTGCTGCTGTACCGCAACCGGCTTCTCGGTTACTTTAACCTCTGGTTTTACCTCTGCTTTGGTCTCCTGTTTTGGCTGCTGTGATTTAGCCTCCGCTTTAGCGGCTGCAGGGTTTTCTGCCTTAGGCTTTATTACCAACCTATCTTTGCTAGAAGGGTATAGCACTGTTTTAGGCTTTGGAGTAACCTCTACTACTTCTTCCTGTTCTGGTGTAGTTGTTTCCGGTGCCTTTTCTGTAGCCACTGGTTCTGCTTGCTTAGCAGGACTTGGTTCTGTGGCAGTCTGTGCTACTTCCTTGTTTTCTTCTGCAGCAGGTGCTGTATTTTTCTTCTTTTTAAAGCTGTTAAAGAAACGTTTAAACACGTTGTCTTTTGGTGCCTCGTTTTTAGCAGGTGCTACAGCAACTTGTTTGGTTGATGCTTCCTCAGGACGAGAGGCAACTGCTATACTTTGATTCGTGCTATTACTATTTTTTACCTCAACCGGCGTAGTAGACGGCCGACGCTTTTGCAACCATAACACACGGCCAGGCACAGGCACTTCGTTTTTAGCCATGCGGTTTTTATAGCGCAGGTAATTTAACCTGATGCCGTAGTGCTGCGAGATTAGCTGCATTGTTTCACCGGGCTGTACCACGTGGTACTCGGCATCAGCAGTTATCTTTTTATGCTCGATGTAATACGCAGATCCCTCCACAATCTCATCAAAGTTGTGCAGGTCGTTATACTTTAAAAATTTACGAGTAGAGATACCAGCCTGAAGTGCTAATTTGTCTTTAGTGTCGTTTGGTCGTGCGATAAGTGCGTTCAGGCCATTGCGTTTTACTACCGTGGCGGCGGCTGCTGCCTGCTTTTTGTTACTGGGTGTAGCTTTAGCAGCTGGTGTAGGCGTATCTTCTTTTGCAGCAGAGGCCACAGCGCCTGTTGCATCGCCACGTACCGGTACCATTACATAGTAGTCTTTATCTGATGGAATAGAATTGCCTAACAGCCACTTGTTATACTTCTCAAGTTCAGCGTAGTCGGTTTTAGTAGCCAGGGCAATATCAGTAAGGCTTTGCCCCGGTGTAGCACGCAGTTCGCGCAACGAGATCGCCGGTTTCTCCCTGCCAATAAAGTTTTCGTAAGCTACTTTGTGAGCCAGGAATGTAAGCACATATGGGTGCGATTTTTCTGTAACATCTAACTTTTTGGCGCCTTTGTCTGATGATTTGGAATAAGTTTTTACACCTGTATAGCCAAGGTAGTACGATAGCAGTGATGTAAACCAGTTGTCGTAGTTCTTATTGCTGCGCTTAAAATACAGGGCGGCACCACGGCTGGCTTCAATAATATGGCGGCGCTCATCAATCACGTTATCCATGCGCAGGTTAAAGTCAGAGGCAGCCTCTTTCTTAAATTGCCAGTAGCCTACAGCGTTCGAAGTAGAGATAGCATCACCGATCAAACCACTTTCCTGCAGGGCAAGGTATTTAAAATCATTCGGCACGCCTTCATCTTTAAACACACGCTCAATTACAGGGAAGTAAGCATTAGCCAGGTCTACCTTGATTTTGAAGTAAGTCTGGTTTCGGTGCAGGGCATCAACTTTTTTCTGAATCTCCTGCTGTGCAGCGTCAGAGATTCTCAGGTGCACATCTGCGAAGTAAACGTTTTTTGGAACAGTAACATTTTGCGCCCATGCCAGCAAAGGCAGGAGCAACATAACGAGAAGGGGTAGCTGTTTTCTCATAAAAGGTAATGGTAAATATACTTTGGCTAAAAATTTTGTACTAAAGCTCTACTACCGGTTGAATAGTAGAGAGCTAATCATCTCTAAGTTAATATATTCGGAAAATAATATAGTGTCTGCAAAATTAAAGGATTTTGGCGCTCTTTATACTTTGCAACGAAGTATTTTTAGTAAAATTTTTTAGAGGGAGTAGGATTTATTTTTTCAGGAGTTGCACTGCCTTATTAAGGTTGAAATGAAAAAGGGAACAAGCAGCTTATACTTGTTCCCTTTTTCTTCTAAAGTATAAAACCTTACAATTTTCGGGCAACCATCAAGCCATCTCTTATTGGCAGGAGTATATTCTCTACGCGTGGGTCGTCGTGCACCTTCTTGTTAAAGGCAAGCAAGGCAGCCGTGTCTTCATCGAGTTTCTTTCTATACTTTTCGAGCACTTTGCCACTCCAAAGTACGTTGTCGGCAATAATATAGCCTCCAGGTGCCATTCGCTCTATCACCATGTCGTAATAAGCAGCATTGTTTATTTTATCGGCATCGATAAACACCAGATCGAAAGTGGCATCTATTGTCGGAATAATATCCAGCGCATTGCCGATGTAGTACTTTATACTTTGCGACAGGCCTGCTTCTTTAAAATAGCCGCGTACACGATCTTCTAGTTCTTCATTTATATCAATGGTGTGTAAAGTGCCTCCTGCCTGTAAACCCTCTGCAAGGCAAAGAGCAGAGTAGCCAGTGTAAGTGCCTACCTCCAGTACCTGCTTTGGCTTTATCATGTGCGAGAACATAGATAGCAACCTGCCCTGCATATGCCCCGACAGCATGCGTGGCTTCATGACGCTCAGGTGCGTTTGCCGGTTTACTTTGTGCAGCAACTCGCTTTCCGGAGAGGTGCGGTCTTCCGCGTATCGTTGCAGGTCCTCGTCTATGAATTCCATTTTGATTGCTTATTATTAGTTGTTAATTGTTGAGAACTGAAAGAAAACAAAGTTGTTATGACATAATTTCAAGTGCAGTTCAGATAATTTTAAAAAGTAAAGATTGCCGAGTTACTGCACAAGGTCAATACAACAATCAGCAATTAACAATTAACAATTAATTAGGTACATAATTAAGAAAACTAAGCTGATCTTCGCGCAACACATCATTGGCGATCTCTACCAGATCATTAGCTTCTATACTTTTTATCTTATCAAAAATCTCGTTCAGCGACTCTACTCTATCCAGGTCAAGTATACTTTTGCCGATCATCATCATCAGGCCCATGTTGCTTTCCTCTGCCATAGCCAGTTGGCCCATTAGCTGTTCTTTGGCTGTATGCAGCTGCAGCGAGCCCAGCGGCTTTTCCCGTAGCTTTTTCAGTTCTTTTAATACAAGCGAGGTGGTACGGTTCAGTTGCTTTTTCTCAGTGCCAAAGTATATAGTGAGCAAACCAGTATCAATGTAAGTGGCATAGTTAGCATCTATTGTATAAACCAGGCCATGCTTTTCGCGCACTGCCAGGTTAAGGCGTGAGTTCATTCCCGGGCCACCTAACAGGTTCACCAGCATGAAGAACGGTATGCGGCGATCATCTGACAGCGCATAGGCTGGAGATCCTATTACACAGTGGGCCTGCGAGATAGGTTTCTCCAAAGTAACTGTTTTAGGTGCATAGTTAGTAAACGGCACGCGCTCCCGCTCTTTCTGTACAGTTGGTATGCTGCTTAAATACTTTTCGGCTAGCTTTACTACCTTCTCGAAAGGTAAATTGCTTACTGAACAGAAAAGCAGCGAATTATTACTCAGGTTACGGTTTATAAAGTTCAGGAAATCCTGTTTTGTAAGGCTCGAGACGCTCTCCTTGGTGCCCAGAATGTTGTTGCCTAGTGGGTGCCCGTCGAATATAACCGAATCGAACTCGTCTACAATGGCTTCTTCGGGAGTGTCCAGGTACATGGCCATCTCCTCTAGTATCACGCCACGTTCTTTCTCTATTTCACGTTCCGGGAAAACAGAGTTAAAAGTAATATCGGTCAGCAGCTCAAACGATTTCTCGAAGTGCTTATCGAGTACAGAGCTGTAAAAGCAGATTTTTTCTTTGGTAGTATAAGCGTTTAGTTCGCCGCCTACAGACTCAAGGCGGTTAAGAATATGAAACGACTTACGCTTTTGTGTTCCTTTGAAAGCCATATGCTCCCAGAAGTGCGCCAGCCCCAGTTGGTTTGGGCATTCATCGCGGCTACCTATGTCCATAATAAACCCACTGTGAGCTATTTTGGTATGCAGCACTTGCTTGTGCACAATGCGTATTCCGTTTGGTAATGTATGGATTTGATATTCAAGCATTCAATCTAAAATTAGCCTGCAAAGGTACGGAAAATGTAGGAGAGTTTGAGGAAGGGGAGAAGGTTCTTTGCTTTATAGTTGAGGAGTTCATTCTTCTATTCGCTGCTTCGCCTGCGGCTGTTGGAACCAGAGGAACTGTGGGGCTAAAACGGCAGTAGCAAAGGCCTTACATCTTTTTGAAGGCCTATAAATATCTGGCTAAAAACTAGACAGGTGAGGTATACACACCCGTTTACCAGTTGTATGCTAGCTCTAGAAATAGCTTTTACTATACTTAGCAAAAGACAGGTAAATCTCTAATTACCCTTAGCCCTTCCACCCACATTAATCACAAAACCCAACGAGAAAACAGAATAGGCAGCTGTCAGTTCATCTCGGTTTTTGAGGCCAAAAGTGGTTCCAGAAGTATACTGTAGTTGCACCGATGGGTTTAAGGTAAGGCGGGTATAGAAAATAGGCTCCAGGAAAATATTATCCTCTTCCTGAGCTGGTTCACCATTGATCTTGTAGTCGTGCATGTTTACGTAGCTGGCACGTAAAGTGGTGCCATAGTTCAGTGGGAATTCCCTTTTAAAAAGCTTTAACGATTTCTTCTTTTTGGAAGTGAAATTTGCCTGCACAAAGTATTTGCTAAAGTCGGCTTCCAAGCGTTTTGTGTGCAGCGTACCATCCTTGTGCTCATCGCGCTCGGTGCGATCGCTGCTGCCACCGCCGTAACCGGCATAAAACTCCAGAATACGTTCCTGGTTTGGGCCAAAGGTTGTAAAGTAACCACCACCAGCCTCCAGTAGGTTGTGCCTAAAATCTCTTTTGCTGCGCTCACTGTTCAGCATGGATCCGTTTAATATAACAGCGAAATGGTTGGATACAGCATAGGCTGTATTAAATGTAATGTTCCCCTTTGGTGTAACATGGCCTGCTGCACTTAACTCACCTTTCTGAGTAAACATGGGCACGTTAGGCACATTAGGCATATAGGTAGATACACAACCTGGCAGTAGTAAAAGCATGCCGGCTACAGCACTGTAGTATCTGATATAATTGCTGCTAGTAAACTTATGCAGAAGGCGAGTACTTGTTAATTTCATACTATACTTTAATGCTATGCTTTGGAGAAGGCTATTACTTCTGTAAAGGCAAATACCTTGTAAACTTAAAACAAGACAGAAAACGAAATAAAACCTAACTTATTAAGCAGAAATTAGTGAAAATATTTTGTGATTGAAGTATAGGTAAAGTTCTATATTGAATAACATCCAGCTATATACGCTTATAAGCCTTCGATTTTTAACTGAGGTTGGTTTGCCGTAGCTTTGCCTTTATACTTTATGGTCTTTCATGAAAAAGATACTCATCATACAAACTGCTTTTTTGGGAGATGTGGTGCTGGCAACGGCGCTGATAGAAAAACTGTACGCTTACTACCCGCAGGCGCAGCTTGATTTTCTGCTTCGCAAAGGCAACGAAAGTTTACTGAAAGACCACCCACTGCTACGCCAGGTACTTATCTGGAACAAAAAAGATGGAAAGTATAAAAGCCTGATGAAGCTGCTCTCGCAAATACGCGCTGAAAAGTATGATCTGGTAGTGAATGTACAGCGATTTGGCGCAACTGGCATACTTACAGCTTTGTCCGGGGCCAAGGAAACAATAGGTTTCGATAAGAATCCATTCTCCAGGTTTTTTACTCACAGGCGCAGGCACGATGTTACCTCCGGCACGCACGAGGTAGAGCGTAACCATTTGCTTATAGAAAGTGTAACCGATGCCACACCAGCTAAACCAAAGTTATACCCCAACCAAGTAGATTTTGCTAAAGTAGAGGAGCTGAAGCAGGAGAAGTTTATCTGCATGGCGCCTACCTCGGTGTGGTTTACAAAGCAATACCCGCTGGGGCAGTGGGTTACACTTATTAATAGCATAGATACAAAGTATAAAGTATACCTGCTAGGCTCACCTGCCGACCAGGCACATTGTGATGAGATTATCAGGCAGAGCACTAACCAGCGCGTAGAGAACCTGTGCGGGCAATTAAGTTTGTTACAATCTGCTGCCCTGATGCGCGATGCGGTGCTTAACTATGTAAACGACTCCGGGCCTATGCACCTGGCCTCTGCCCTTAATGCCCCCACCTGCGCTATTTATTGCTCTACAGTGCCTAAGTTTGGCTTTGGCCCGTTGGCAGACTTTGCTAATGTAGTGGAGCGTGAAGAGCCTCTGTATTGTCGCCCCTGTGGTTTGCATGGCTATAAAGCTTGCCCGGAGGGGCACTTTAAATGCGCAAAAGATATCCGCAACGAGCAGTTGCTGGAGGTGCTAAATTTGGCTGTGATAGTATAAGGCATACGTTCGTAAAGTATAGGAGAAACTTACGCCATAAAAAAATGCTATATTAGGCTATCCATTACTTGAATCCTGATCAGCAAAACTATGAGATACGCTCCTATACCGCAGGAACTGTTTACCCGCAATCGCCATAATCTGGTAAAGCACTTAAAGCATTCCTCTGTTGCTATTTTCAATTCTAATGATGTAATGCCCACCAACGCCGATGGTACCATGCCTTTCCGGCAAAACAGCGATCTGTTTTATCTATCAGGCATAGACCAGGAGAAAAGTATACTTTTGCTTTTCCCGGATGCACGCGACGAACGGATGAAAGAGATACTGTTTGTGCGTGAGACCAACGACCATATTCTGAAATGGGAAGGGTATAAGCTAACAAAGGAGCAGGCGCGTGAAGTATCCGGCATCAAAACTATTTTGTGGACACATGAATTCAAATCGGTGCTGCATACATTGCTTAGCGAGGTGGAGCATGTGTACCTGAACTCCAACGAGCACCCAAGGGCTGTGGTGGAAGTAGAAAGCCGTGATGCCCGTTTTATGAAGTGGATGCAACAGCAGTATCCGCTGCACAAGTATGAACGTGCTGCGCCCCTCATGCACTTATTGCGCGCTGTAAAATCTGAGCAGGAGATAGAACTGATACAACAAGCCTGCAAGATTACTGAGAAAGCTTTCAGAAGAGTGCTTGGCTTTATTAAACCAGGTGTAATGGAGTATGAGATAGAGGCAGAACTGTATCATGAGTTTATCCGAAACCGCTCCAGAGGGCCGGCTTATCAGCCTATTATAGCATCAGGGGCAAATGCCTGCATATTACATTATGTAGACAACAACCGTGCGTGCAAAGATGGGGAGTTGGTGCTGATGGACTTTGGTGCAGAGTATGCTAACTATGCCTCCGACCTTACCCGCACTGTGCCCGTGAATGGGAAATTTACCAAACGCCAGCTTGAAGTATACGATTCGGTATTGCGTGTGATGAAAGCGGCCACACAGATGCTGGTGCCGGGCAATACGCTGAGGCAGTACCACCAGTTTGTAGGCACCGTTATGGAGAATGAGTTAATGCAGCTAGGCTTGTTAAGCGAAAGCGATGTACGAAATCAGGATCCTCAGAAACCGCTTTACAGGAAATACTTCCCGCATGGCACCTCGCACCACCTTGGCCTGGATGTGCACGATGTAGGTGATAAGCATCGTGCTTTTGAAGAGGGGATGGTGTTTACCTGCGAGCCTGGCATCTATATAAAGGAGGAGGGAATAGGCATAAGGTTGGAAAACGATATTCTAATTACCGGAAACGGACCCGTAGATTTAATGGCTAATATCCCATTAGATGCCGAAAGTATAGAGCGACTCATGCAAAAGGCTTAAAATTTAGGGCCAACATAACTTATTCTAAGGTTGCCGGGTTTTTTACCCGCAACCTTTTTTATTGTACTTACCCTAAAATACAAGCCCTTACTTCATTTTTCATGCAATGCTAAAACCTTGTAAATCTATATCAGTTTAAAATATTGGGTATTATATGTTGCAAGGATCATAGTATCATTATTAAAGCTGTACAATTTAAACAAATGGTTTGGTACTCAGATGCTTGCTTTGAAAGGCTGTAAAACTAGTTGCTTATGAATGAAATGTTTACTCCCACCTCATACCTTTCTAGGAATCGCCTTTTCGACTCTACGTTCAGCTATTTTTTGAATATCTGAAAACTCGAATGAAAACATGCGCGTATTATCATATCAAAATATACTATACAGAATCATGCGAACAAGAATTACAAAACTGAGTACGATCGCTTTGGTGCTTACCTTACTGCTGTCAGCAAGTACAGCGTTGCAGGCACAAAGCTCAGATCAGAAGACAAATCTCCAGATATACGGAAGCGCTCTGCAGTATAAGGGCGATATTACCGGTGACGATGGATTTAGCAAAATAGAATGGGGCGGTGGCTTATCGCTTAACCGATACCTTAGCAGATCTTTTGACGGAGGTTTGCATCTGACTTACGGAAGCACTGAGGAGACTGGCGAAGGTCCTTTTGCCGGTAGCAGATTTGACGCACAAATGGGTACAGCCATGCTTGGTCTGAGACTAAAAATGTATGGCTCTATCCTGAAAGAGGATGCCTTTATCGGACCATATCTGCAGATTGCAGGTGGTGGTGCCTGGGCTAAGACTGATGCTGTTAGAGCTGATGGAACATCTCAGGTTGATGATAAATTCTTTACAGCCGCTGCAAGAGGTGGTGCAGGTATCCGCTTACGTTTCTCTGATGCGGTTAGCGCTTTCGTTGAGACAAACTACATGATCATCGGGCAGGATAAAATCGATGGTTATGATGTAGGTGACAACGACCGTTTTCTGATGCACAATTTTGGCCTTGGCTTTAACTTAGGTAAGGCAAAAGACACTGACATGGATGGTGTGCCTGACAGAAGAGACAAATGCCCTGACACTCCAACTGGCGTACAGGTAGACAAAGACGGTTGTCCTATCGATACAGATGGTGACGGTGTAGCTGACTACCAGGATGAGTGCCCTACTGAGGCTGGCGTTGCTAACCTGAACGGTTGCCCAGACAGAGACGGTGATGGTATTGCTGATAAGAACGACGAGTGCCCAGATGAGGCCGGTACTACTGCCACAAACGGTTGCCCTGACTCTGACGGTGACGGTGTAGCAGATAAAAACGACAAATGCCCTGATACCCCAGCTGGCCAGCAAGTAGGCCCGGATGGATGCGCTACTGACTCTGACGGTGACGGTGTAGCAGATGATAAAGATGCCTGCCCTAACACTCCTGGCCCAGGTACTGCGAACGGTTGCCCTGAACTGGATGCCGCTACTAAGAAGCTATTAGAAGAAAAAGTACGCTTCGAGTTCGATAGAGCTAGAGTACAGGAAGGTTACAAGCAGCTGTTGGATAGCATTGTAACAGTTCTTGGTAAGTATCCTGACCACGTGCTGCTGATCAAAGGTCACGCTGACTACATTGGTTCAGAAGAGTACAACCAGGCACTATCTGAGCGCAGAGCGCAGGCTGTAAAAGATTACCTGATCGAGCGTGGTGTTCAAAACCCAGACAGATTAGTAACAAGAGGCTACGGTGAAAGCCAGCCACTAGTAAAAGTTAACACAAGGCTGTCTAGATCAAGAACAGAAAGCGCAAGAGCTAGAAACCGTAGGGTAGGATTCGAAATGAACACCCCGGATATGCAACTGAACTTAGATTAGATTAAGTAACTTAATTTAAAAGGGGCCGCAGAGTAATCTGCGGCCCCTTTTGTTATTTTTAACTGTCTGCTTTTGTGGGCAAAGGTCACGACTTGCTCCTGTAAAAGGGGAAGCTGGTGCAGCAAAAAGCCGCTCACTATTTTAGGAGCGGCTTTTATACTTTATTTCAATTTAAATTTTTTTATCCTTTCTGGGCTAGTAAGTATAAAACGGCCATACGTATGGCCACACCGTTTTCTACCTGATTAAGTATGATGGAATGATGTGAATCGGCCGCATCGGAGCTTAGTTCTACACCACGGTTTATAGGGCCAGGGTGCATCAGTACAATCTCTTTATCTAAACTATCCAGCATTTTTTTGTCGATGCCATAGTATAAGGTATACTCGCGCAGCGATGGGAAATACTTCATCTGCTGGCGTTCCAGTTGTATGCGCAATACGTTGGCTACATCGCACCACTGCAGGGCCTTTCGTACATCTAGTTCTACTTTAACGCCTAGCTCCCTGATGTACTTTGGCAGCAGTGTAATCGGGCCGCATACCATAACCTCAGCACCTAGCTTCTGTAAAGCAAATATATTAGAGAGGGCTACCCTTGAATGCAGGATATCGCCAATGATAACCACTTTTTTACCAGCCACATCTCCCAATCTTTCTCTGATTGAAAAGCTATCAAGTAGGGCCTGTGTTGGGTGCTCATGGGTGCCGTCGCCGGCGTTTACGATGTTAGCTTCAATGTGGCGGCTCAGGAAGTGTGGCGAGCCAGGGCTGGAGTGGCGCATCACAATCATGTCCACCTTCATGGCCAGAATGTTGTTTACCGTATCAAGCAGTGTTTCGCCTTTTTTGACAGAGCTGCTGCTGCTGCTGAAGTTGATCACATCGGCAGAAAGTCTTTTTTCGGCAAGCTCGAAAGAGAGGCGTGTGCGGGTAGAGTTCTCGAAAAAAACGTTGGCAATGGTAATATCGCGCAGCGAGGGCACTTTTTTAATAGGCCTGTTAAGCACGTCTTTAAAATTGTCGGCAGTCTCGAAGATGAGTTGAATATCCTGAGAAGTAATGTCTTTGATGCCTAAAAGGTGCCTAACGCTAAGCTCTTGCATGGGTGAGAAATCTATTCGTCGGTTTTAGTAATCAGCCAGATATTGTCTTCCGGTTTATCCTGCCCCTGCCACTCTACCAGTACCCGCTGGCTTTGCAGCGAGTTTACATGGCGGCCCACATAGGTAGGTTGTATGGGCAGGTGGCGCGTGTACAGCCTATCTATCAGCACTAGCAGTTCCACGTTGGCAGGGCGGCCATAAGCAATCATGGCATCCATGGCAGCTCTAACTGAGCGGCCTGTGTACAGCACATCATCCACCAATATTACCTTTTTACCCTCAATCAGGAAATCAATTTTGGTTGCGTTTGCTGTAAGAGGTGTATCGCGGCGGCGGAAATCGTCGCGGTGAAACGTGGTGTCGAGGTGGCCGGTTGGTACCTGCTTGCCAAGTATGGATGCTAGTGTTTGCTGGATGCGCTGCGCTACGTAAATGCCACGGGGCTGCAGGCCAAGTATAACAGAATCAGAAAAGTCGCCGTGATTTTCGATGAGCTGGTGGCAAAGGCGCATCACCATGATCTCGAGCAATTGGTGGTTTACGATGAGTCTTTTCTGCATAGCCGGTTGTCTTGCTTGCAAATATAGGTTAATTGTTGGATTGTTTAATTGTTGAATGGTTAAATTGTTGATTGTGGTGATTGGTAATGTAGAGGACCAACATATTGCATTTTTCCTTTACCCAAATAGCTTAACTGTTTAAGGATTTAAAGATTTAGAAATCAGAAACTGATCTTGTTCATGTAAAAAACAGAGCGTGCCTCGGTGCCGGCGGGCTTTACCCGTTGAAAGCCAAAGGCTACAAAATGGTTGTTGTACCACCTGATGATGCCCGGGTATTCTGTGAGTTGTATTTTGTCGTCTTCGTTATAAGTCATTATTTCAAGTTTGCGTTCTTTATCCTCAAACTTATCCTCACGCATTATCTTGTATTTAATCTGATCTTCTTCAGGGTAGGCCATAATTACGCGACCGTCTTTGGTATAAGCAACTTCTACGGCATGCACCAAGTCCAGTGTAGTTACATCTTTAAGCGGAAAGGTATTATCCCAAAGCAGGTTGCCTTCTTTATCATAACCCATGGCAACAGCATGGGTGCGTTTATAGCCTTCGGTTTGGTTTCCAAAAGATTGTCTGCGCTCTGTTGGTAGCTGGGTAATCGTGTTGCGGTACTGAGGGTAGTAAGCTTCGCCAGCCAGCACATAACCGGTTGGCGTAACTATGAGGTCGTGCAGCAGTATCCTGAAACGATATATGGGCTCCTTGCCTGTTCGGAGGCGTTCGGCCTCACGGCGGCGGGTGCGTTCTTCGCGGCGTGGCTTCATGTACTTCAGGAAATTCTGTAGTTGCAATACACTGTAAAAATCGCCGCTGCTGTACACCGATGAAACTGGCTTCGTGAAAAAGCCCGAAGTATAACGCAGATCGCGGGTGCCATATGTGCCCAGCAACATTTTTTGAGTGCTATCGCCGGGAGTAATCTCAGCGTTTAACAGGCTTTTGTCGTTTTGTTGAAGTATAAACTGGTTGCTTAGCAGTTCGCCGTTGGCATCGAAACTTTTTACCTGCAGCCTGGATATACGCCCATTAGATTCAGTCAGTACTACATCCAGGCGTTGGTTTTCCAGGTCGGCCAGCATATCCGAAAAAGTAGACTCTTCGCCATACACGGAGGGCAGGTGCTTTGGTTTTTCTTCAGAGGGTTTAAGGTAAAGCAGGAGTGGCTTTTGACTCAGGCGGTTACGGCCGATAAGAAAATAGTTGCCTTGTAGTACATTGAATTCAAAGATGGCATCAACATCCTCCATTTTATACTTCTTAACGTCTGTTTGGCCATTGATGTAGTTCGATCGGGTAAATACAAACTCGTCGGAGTTATCGGCAGCAAACACCATGTAAGTATAAGGCGCCTCTGTATAATATCGGAGGTATTCATGCCTGACGGGTATTTCTACAGGTTTACTCCACTGCTCCTCCAGTTTGTGATTATACTTTGTGAGGTAGAAATCGGCTTTGGTATTCCAAGCGTTTGCCGTTTTGTGGTACACTAGCAGGCTACTGTCGGGTAGGGCAAGTACTTCTACAATTGTTTCGGCCTTCAGGTAAGGCAGCTCTAAACGCACAGGTTGAGTGGGCTTCTGCGCAACTGCTGCAGTAGCTAATAAAAGGAATGAGAATAACAAAATACGTACTTTAGCCACAGTAGGGGTTTTATGCTATGTAGTACAGGTAAAGTATAAATGGCGCCTGCCAGTATGTACTTGTTTCAGGCGCCATTCGTTGTTATTTCTTCTGTATTTATTGGATATGCTAGGTGACGGTATTTAATTACCGAGTGCCAGCAGCACATCAAACTCCTCCGCCTTTAGCGGCATAACAGACAAACGCGACTGGCGCAGCAAGGCAATATTTTGCAGGCGTTCGTCTTTCTTTATCTGCTCCAGGGTTACAGGTTCTTTAAAATCTCGGAAAGGTACCAGGTCCACCACTACCCAGTTGCCTTCTTTAGCGGTAGGGTCGGGGTAGGCGGCTTTATCTACTTTGGCAATGCCCACAATAGCCTTTTCTGAAACGCTATGGTAAAATAAAACCATATCGCCGGGCAGCATTTGCTGCATGTTGTTGCGCGCTTGGTAATTGCGCACGCCATCCCACATTGTTTTTCCGTCTTTTACTAAATCGGCCCAAGAGTAAGTTTCTGGTTCTGATTTTACTAGCCAGTATTGCATTAGTTGTAAGGGTGTATTAGTTGTAAGTATAAAATTCTGGTAAAGGTTTAGATACTATCGAAAAGTATGCTTTTGGGTTGCATTCTTATATCGAGCTTCTGACTTATGAATGCTTTCATGTTGCTTTCTGGTTAAGTTTAGCTGCTTTTTCTTTTTTGTGCTGGCGCTTCCGGCGGTTGCGGATAATATCGTTGGCAATTGTGGCAAGTAGTACACCACTGATGATGCCTCCCCAGAAGTTGCCTATTATCCCAACCAGCAAAAGTATGGTAGTAATAACTTGTAAACCGGCCTTTAAGAGTATCTTCTGATCTCCGCTTAATTTTTTGTATCGTCTAAACAGCCCTGTTTTCGAAGATCTATTAGATAAAGACCTTTTATAGAACCTCTGTGCTTCCAGTTCGAACTGCATCAGAAGTACCCCTAGTAAAATCCCTCCGAAAAAACTTATCAACAAATCAGCCATAGCAAGGGCCATGTACAGCATAAGCAGCAGTATAGCTGTTCTGGTGCGTGTCGATTTAGAAAGTTTCTCGTAGTTTACCATTTAGGTTGTCCTGTTTCTATAATAGTAAAATGCCTGTATAACAAGGCCGATGCAACCATTTAAAAGTAAGCCATACTGTGCACCTACCCAGAATTCGGTATAAGATTCGCCGGAAAGTATAAATGCCAGTGCAACCACAATGGCAGCCATATAAAAGATGATTTTGTGGGTAAAAGTTAGTTTCATAGCCTTGGGCAGAAAAATATAGATAACACAAAATAGCTACGACTTTCTCCGCTTTTCAAAGTATCCGAATAGTTCTGTTACTAGTAAGGCAAACAAAAGCCCGCCCAACAGGCCCTTTATAAAGTCAGGAGCCAGATCAAAAGCATTTAGTACAGAAAACAGTAAAAGTAACGGCGTAAAAATTAACCACCGGGTGTTTCTGGATAATCTGTTATAAGGCGGTATCACGGCAAAAAGATATAAGGTAGTTCTATCGTGTACTTTTGCTAAAGTAAAATTTCAGCTATAACTGAGCTAAGAAGCAGACCTGCTGCCAAGCCGCGAAAAAAGCCTGAGCCAACATCTAAAGCCAGCGCAACAAAAACAATTATGCGGGTACGTTTGCTTAACTGCTGGTATCTCATCAGCTTACGCTTTGGCTTTAAAAAACTGTTACTATTTTAGAGCAGCAGAAAAGATGCTGTTATTCCGTTGTTTTCCGAATCTTAAGTACATCGTCTTTTAAAGATACCACCTCTATTAGGTAATCCTGCTCCGGTTGCCCGTTACTCTCAAAAGAAATGCGTAGTTTGTTCTTATCTTCTTTTTTCCATTTGCCTACATGCTCCTCAAGGCCGTCGGTAGGGGCAATTTCATACTGCTTCAGTACACCATCCTCTTCAACTGCAAAACCTGTTCTTCCTCGCGATGGTGGAAAATCATAAGTATTAGGGCGATACACGGTTATGTCGCCTTCGTCTTCCTCGTAAGAGTGCAGCCATGTCTTGCCCATAAGTTTAGATTCCAGCTTATTTTTCTTACAGGTGTTAGCCATAAAAAGCAGACATATCAGGCACAATAACGATGCGTATCTCATAAGTTTTTAAGAGGTTTACTTTGCTAAGATAGTTATTTCTGATGTTATATAGAAGCAAACGAATATAAATGGACTGGTGATGGGTTTGTAGGGTTTTTCTATCTTTGTAAGTATACGCGACATAGCCTTGGAAAATAAAAAGATCATAAAGTTGTTTAAGCTTGCGGCCGAGCTGATGGAGCTGCACGACGAGAACCCATTTAAGGTGCGTTCTTACGCGAATGCAGTAGGAGCCCTGGAACTTGTAGAGGAGCCGCTGGAGGGCATGAGCCAAAGCCAGCTGGAAAGTATACAGGGTGTAGGCAAAGGCATTGCAGCCAAGATTATAGAGATAAATACCACCGGCTCTTTTGAGGAACTGGACCAGATGCTGGCGGCCACGCCTCCGGGTGTTGTGGAGATGCTGCGCATAAAAGGCATCGGGCCCAAGAAAGTACGCAACCTCTGGAAAGAACTAGGCACCGAAACTGTGGAAGAACTGCTGGAGGCCTGCGAGCAGGACAAGGTAAGCAAGCTAAAGGGCTTTGGTGCTAAAACCCAGGAAAACATAAAGCAGGCACTGCTCTTTACACAGCAAAACCGAGGCAAGCTGTTATATGCCGAGGCAGAAGCAGGAGCAGAGACTTTGCTGCAAAGTATAAAAAACGCGCTGCCAGGTGCACAGGTAAGTATAGCAGGAGAGATGCGCCGCCGCATGGAAATCATCACCAGCCTGCAATTTATACTTGCCACGAATACGCCTGTTGCCGCACACGAGGCACTTAATGCTATTCCGGAACTTGAAGAAGATATCAAGGCATCCGGACCTTTTGCATGGCGTGGTACCTATACTTTAAATGGCCTTCATGTTGAAATAAAATTAGTGCCGGAAGAGCGTTTTGCTAATGAATTACTGCTTTGCTCATCGAGCGAGGAGCACCTGGCGCAACCGTTTACCAGCAGCACAAACCTACTTACAGTCGTACGCGAGCAAGGCTATACTTCAGAGGCGGATATCTATAAATCAGCGGGCATGGCGTACATTGAGCCTGAACTGCGCGAGGGTACCAGTGAGATACAGCTGGCACTGGAGAATAAGCTGCCTAAGCTGCTCGAGCTGTCTGACCTGAAAGGTATACTTCACAACCACAGTACCTACTCGGATGGGGCCCATACGTTAGAGCAAATGGCAACTTACTGCCGAGACTTAGGATATCAATACCTGGGCATTTCGGACCACAGCAAAACCGCTGCCTATGCCGGTGGTCTGCGCGAAGGCGATGTGCTGCGCCAGCAGAAAGAGATCGATGAACTGAACAAGAAACTGGCTCCGTTCAAAATATTCAAGGGCATAGAATCTGATATTCTGGGCGATGGCTCACTGGATTATGACAGAGATATTCTCAAAACCTTCGACTTTATTGTAGCCAGCATCCATAGCACCCTGAACATGGACGAGAAAAAGGCTACAGCACGCCTGATCACGGCTATCGAAAATCCTTACACCACCATGCTTGGCCACCCGACTGGCCGTTTACTATTGCGTCGCGAAGGTTACCCAATCAACCACAAAATGGTGATAGATGCCTGTGCCGCTAACAACGTGATTATTGAAATTAACGCCAATCCGTGGCGCTTAGACCTGGACTGGCGCCATGTGCAGTATGCTTTGGAAAAAGGCGTGATGTTAAGTATAAACCCGGATGCGCACCACACCAGCGGCTACGACGACATGATATATGGCGTGCTGGTAGGCCGTAAAGGAGGCTTAACAAGAGAAATGACTTTTAACTCCAAGCCCCTGGAGGAAGTGGAGAAGTATTTTCAAGAGCGGAAGGAGAAGATAAAGTAGACAGCAAAGTATAAACTCAGCTATAATTCCCCTCCTTGGAGGGGTAGGGATGGGTAATACATACTTTGGGCAGAGGCCCCTGTGCTATAGCAAATCACGAGCTAAGACGCTCACGCCATTATTGAAAGTTTAAAATGCCAAAAATCCTCATACTTCGTTTCTCCTCCATCGGCGATATTGTGCTGACAACGCCTGTAATCCGCTGCATAAAAGAGCAGGTGCCGGGGGCGGAGGTGCATTACTGTACCAAAAAAGCCTTTCAAAGTATACTTATCAATAACCCTTATGTTGATAAGGTGCATGTGCTGGGCGATAAGCTGGGAGATCTGGTGCAGGAGCTGAAGGCGGAGAACTTTGATTATGTAGTGGACCTGCATAACAACCTGCGCACGCGCATCATCAAAACCAGATTAGGCAAGCCAAGCCGCAGCTTCGATAAACTGAACTACGAAAAGTGGCTGATGGTGAACTTTAAGATAAACCGCCTGCCGGATGTGCATATTGTGCAGCGTTATTTAGATGCCGCTGCTGCCCTTGGCGTGAAAGACGACGGCAAAGGACTGGATTACTTTATACCTGCCCAGGATGAGGTGAGCACCCACACTTTGCCAGTTGGTTTCCAGAACGGCTACGTTGCCTTTGCCATTGGCGCACAACATTACACCAAGCGACTACCCACAGAGCGTATCATTGAACTTTGCGAACGCCTACAGCAACCAATCATACTTTTAGGAGGCAAAGAAGACGCTGCAACCGGTGAAGAAATAGCTGCACATTTTTCAATAACCAATAATCAGCAAGCAACAATCATTTATAACGCCTGCGGAAAGTATAATCTGAATGGCTCTGCCTCGCTGGTGCGGCAGGCAACGCAGGTGGTAAGCCACGATACCGGCCTCATGCACATTGCAGCCGCCTTTCAGAAAGACATCATCAGCGTGTGGGGCAACACCATTCCGGAGTTTGGCATGTACCCCTTTCGCACAAAGTATAAAGTGCTGGAAGTGCACGGCCTCAGCTGCCGCCCTTGCTCTAAAATTGGATATAAAAAATGTCCGAAGCGGCACTTTAAGTGTATGCGGGATATTTCGTTTGAGAATTTGGAGATTAAATAAAAGGAGGATAAGTGATGCCCAAGTATAATTTAGACTGGCAAGCAACCGATGCAGATTTTGCTGAAGCCATACTTTTAGCAACCGGCGGTGAGGGTGGTGCTCCTTTGCAGGAAGTGCTGTTGATGGCTGATGCTGCAGACGGTACCATTTATACTTTGAAGGAAGTGGAGGAGGCCCTGGAAAAACTAACTGCGGCAGAACTGGTGCAAATCCAGAAAAACAAGTTGGCACTTACTCCTGCTTTTATGCAAGCCTATGAAAGTTTGGAAGTTGCAGAACAGGAAGCTTTACTGGAATTGCTGCAGACATACATACTTACCGAGCAAAGTATAGATGCAGCAAGAGCAGTGCTCAAGAAATATAAGCTAAAGAATTACTATCAGCAGTATCTGGAGCAGTATGGGTAAGTAACTGGCATTGCATGGCGCATGTTTTAAGCGATAACATGACTTACGAATTACATGACAGGAAGTCTTACAAATTACAAAGACCTCGCGGTATCTTTATGACCCGCGAGCGTCTGATCCGCTACGGAGCAACATCCTTTGTAACTAGACGCTCGCAGGACCTCCGAACGCTGCGAGGTCTTTATCATCAGAAGACACAAGATGTATTGCTATAAAACAGAACAGCCGCTGAAATATAAATCCAGCGGCTGTTCTGTTTAAAGGAGAATTATCTCCAAATCTTAAGAGATCTTATCAAACCCTAAATATGGGTGCAGCACCTTTGGCATGTTAATACCGTCTGGTGTCTGGTTATTCTCAAGTATGGCGGCTACAATGCGTGGCAGGGCAAGGGCGCTTCCATTTAGTGTGTGTAGCAGCTGCGTTTTACCTGATTCTGTTTTATAGCGTAACTTCAGGCGGTTTGCCTGGTATGTTTCGAAGTTAGAGGCAGAGCTTACCTCCAGCCAACGGCTCTGTGCAGTAGAGTATACTTCCATGTCGTAAGTTAGGGCAGAGGTAAAGCCCATGTCGCCTCCGCATAGGCGCAGCACGCGGTAAGGCAGTTCCAGTTTCTGTAACAAGCCCTGTATGTAGCTGCTCATTTCTTCCAAAGCTTCATACGATTTGTCTGGAGTTGTAATGTATACAATCTCCACCTTATCGAACTGGTGCAAACGGTTCAGGCCACGTACATCAGCTCCCCAAGAGCCAGCCTCACGACGGAAGCATGGCGTGTGGCCGGTATTTTTGATCGGCAGCTGGTCTGTAGGCACAATTACATCGCGATAGATGTTAGTGATAGGTACCTCGGCAGTCGGAATCAGGTAGTAGTTATCTTCTGTAGCATGATACATCTGGCCTTCTTTGTCTGGTAGCTGGCCGGTGCCAAAGCCAGAAGCTTCGTTTACCAGAATCGGCGGCTGTATCTCCTCGTAACCCGCTTTCATGGCCTCATCTAAGAAGAAGTTGATCAAGGCACGTTGCAAACGGGCTCCCTGCTTCTTATAAACCGGGAAACCGGCACCTGTAATCTTGTTGCCAAGCTCAAAGTCGATGATGTCGTACTTCTGGATCAGCTCCCAATGCGGCTGTGCCCCCTCATGTAATTGAGGAATTTCGCCGTGTTGGAGAACTACTTCGTTGTCTTCCGCTGTTCTACCTTTAGGAACACTTTCGTGCGGAAGGTTTGGTAACTTATAAAGTGCCTGCTGTATTTCCTCCTCAAGGGCAGTTTGCTGCTCAGCCAGGGCCTTGGTCTTCAGTTTAAGTTCGGAGGTCTCTGCTTTGTACGCTTCTGCTTTTTCTCGCTCTCCGTTCTTCATCAGCATGCCTATCTCCTTGGATAGGGAGTTAGCTTTGCTCTGAAGTTCATCGTGCTCGCTCTGCACCTGGCGCCGGTGCTGATCAAGCTCCAGTAAAGCGGCAACCTCTTCGGCCGCGTTTTTGTAGTTTTTCTTGTTCAAACCGGCAATTACATGTTCGGTTTGCTCTCTTAAAACTGTTAGCTGTAGCATAGTTGGTGTTATGTATACCTACAAAAATATACTTTTTTGAGTAGTTTGAGGCATTTACGAAATCTTTTAGACAAAAAATGAAACTTTTTTCATAAAATGCTCCGTAGTATTTGTTAATTACGCGGCTTTGCAATAACATTGCACTGCAATTTTTATGAAGGCGCAATTCTGTGTCGCACAAACTCTTTCGCAACCTATTTCTATTTCCTAGTTTAAAATTGAAATCTCTCGCTGCGTTCGCCCATGCAAACCTAGCAAGTTACGTTAACTACCATACCACTATTTATGTACAACATTGAAGAATTGAAAGATAGGCTTCTTTCAGAACTCAAGGAAATTGCTGAAGATCTGGGTGTTAAGAACTTTAAGAAACTTAGTAAACAAGACCTTATCTACAAAATCCTGGATCAGCAAGCCGTTACCCCTCCCGAAAAAATTGCCAAAAAGTACAAATCTCCTGCCCGTACTTCTGAAGTCTCAGCCAACGAAGCTGAAGAAAACACAACTGTAGCTGTAGAAGAAGCCGTTGCCGAAACAGCAGCGCCTGCCCAAGCAGAGAGGAGAGCACCTCGTGAGCAAGCAAGCCGCAGAGAAAACACGGATCAAGCCTTTGCACCGGCCCCGGCTCCTTTAAAGGATCATGGCCCACAAGACCAGCCAAGAGAGCCACGTGAGCGCATTAACCGCCGCGACAACCGCACCGAAGGTCGTGAGAACCGCACTGAAGGCCGTGAGCAGCAGCGCAATGATAATCGTGGCGAGCAACGCGATAACCGCAACGAGAGCAGAGAGAACCGTTCAGAACGTAACGAAGGCCGCTCAAACGAAGCTCGTGAGCAAAGACCGGACAACCGTACCGAACAACGTGAAAACCGCACTGAGCAGCGCGACAACCGCAACGAACAGCGCGACAATCGAGGAGATAGAAACGATAACAACCCGCGTCGTAACCAGCAGCAGGTAAGCAGCAGCAACTTTAAAGAGTTCGACGGAATAATCCTAAATGAGGGTGTTCTGGAGCTGATGCAGGATGGCTACGGTTTCCTTCGTTCTACGCATTACAACTACCTTGCTTCTCCGGATGATATTTATGTATCACCGTCGCAAATAAAGCTTTTCGGACTTAAGACCGGTGATACAGTTAAAGGCCAGATTCGCCCTCCGAAAGAAGGAGAGAAGTATTTTGCCCTGCTAAAAGTAGAAACTGTAAACGGACGTACCACAGAAGAAATTCGTGACCGAATTCCGTTTCAGCACCTTACACCGCTTTTCCCGGAAGAGCGTTTAAAACTGACAACTCGCCCAAGCCAGATGTCTACGCGTATTCTTGACCTTTTTGCCCCAATCGGTAAAGGCCAGCGTGGTATGATCGTGGCGCAGCCTAAAACAGGTAAAACGGTGTTGCTGAAAGAGATTGCCAATGCTATCTCTGAAAACCACCCAGAAGTATACCTGATGATCCTGTTGATCGACGAACGTCCGGAAGAGGTTACTGATATGGCCCGTAGCGTAAAAGCAGAGGTAATCGCTTCTACGTTTGATGAGACTGCTGATCGCCACGTAAAAGTATCGAGCATTGTGCTGGATAAAGCGAAGCGTATGGTAGAGTGCGGCCACGATGTGGTTATACTTCTAGATTCTATTACGCGTCTGGCCCGTGCCTATAACACCGTAGTTCCGTCGTCTGGTAAGATCTTATCGGGTGGTGTGGATGCGAATGCCCTGCACAAGCCGAAGCGTTTCTTTGGTGCTGCCCGTAACGTGGAGAATGGTGGTTCACTTACCATTATCGCTACTGCGCTAATCGATACTGGCTCTAAAATGGACGAGGTTATCTTCGAAGAATTTAAGGGTACAGGTAACATGGAGCTTCAGCTGGATCGTAAACTGGCCAATAGAAGAATTTATCCTGCTATCGACGTTCCTGCTTCTGGTACTCGTCGCGAAGATCTGCTTATGGACAAAGACGAACTGAACCGTATCTGGATCCTGCGCAAGTTTATGTCGGATATGAATTCTGTAGAGGCTATGGAGTTCCTGAAAGACAGAATGAAAGGCACAAAGAGCAACGAAGAGTTCTTGATTTCGATGAATGGCTAAGCCCAAGCTTTAGCTTAAAGTATAAAAATCGCCTGTTGGGTATTGCACCCGGCAGGCGATTTTGTTTTTGGACTAGACATCAGACCTAGTATTGTAGAGAAGATATATAAAAAACCTACCTAAGGTGAAGCGTTAGATCAATTAGTGCAAGGGAGCGGAAAGCAAATCTTTTATTCTGCACGAAGGCCAACATTACAAAGCTCTACCACCAAAAAGAATAATTAGGCTTTAGCAGCAGGTAGTAAGTGTAGGTAACTATAAACCCAAAAACTATATGTGCAGCAATAAGGGTTAACAGGTATGTTTTTAACGGGATGATAGGAGGATTAGGGTGGAGCATGAAAAAGAAATACCACATCAGCATGGCAATGATGCCGTGCGCCAGTCCAAACAGCAACCCCCAAGATGCGGTTACAAGTCCTACTTCAGAATCCCAGAGGGCCAGGTAAACTATTGCGAAAAGTACTCCAACCAAGTAGTGTGCAAGGTTGCCTATAACCTTTGTGCTGGTTGCATCAGATAAGCTGCCATCGGGTTGGGTGCGCCTGGTCAGCATCGTACCAAGTATCCTTACCACCTTCATAACACGATGCGTCAGGAAAGAGAGCAGGTACAGAAAGGCCGTCATGGCGGCAGTTGCTGCCAGGCCAGCTGGTATGGCGTATAGGAATTTCATAGGCGGCAGGTTGTTTTCCCTGTATACGAAGTATGGCAGTTTGGTTATACTTTATAAGATATGAGCTGATACAATCATTAATATAAAAGCCAGGCTGATGCATACAGAGGATATCTTGTTCATAGCCATTGTGTTGCCGAAGCTTGCTGCACGTGCATCTTTTAAAGATTTTACTACCCAGCCTGAGAAAAAGTATACTATCGGAGCGGTGCAAAGTAAGAAGATGTAAATGTTCTGAACCTGCTCCTGCGTAAAGTATAACCACAGCAACAGCGCGGTGCCCAGCAAAAGACTGATCCCAGAAAAAAGATAAGTGCCTCTAACACCGAGAAGCAAGCTAAGCGTTCTGTCGCCACGTTGGGAGTCTTCCTGATGCTGGTAAATCTGGGTAAGCGGATAAGAGCCACACAAGAATAAAGTACTTACCAACGCAAACCATACATTGGGCTGCTGCAACACTTCTGAAGCCGTTAAACCTACCCCCACCTGCACCATAAAGTAAGTAAATGCCCCTTGAAATACGGTAACAACTAAGGTGCTAAGTATCGGATACTTTTTGAGCCGGATACCTTCATAGCTATAAGCCTTTGAAATTAAAAGGTACAGAGCAATTAAGGCTGCAAAGAGCGGAGAAAGCCACAGCGCAAGTACAACAGCCATCACATCAAAAAGCAATACCAGGTGCATAAGTTCGCGTGTAACTTTCGGAGGGCGCTCCAAGCCTCCTATGCTGCCTTCGTCGCGGTCGTAGTAGGAGTTGTAACCGTTGCTGGCAGGGTAAACGAGCAAATGCAGTATAAGAAAAACGGTTACTGCACGCCATACTTCGAAGCTTTGCAAAGTGCTCAGAGCAAACCAGAATACAGGCATCAGATACACTGAAAACGGTATCCGCATAAGTATAAGTGCACTCCGATAGCCTGTCATTTAGTTGTTAGTTAAACTCTTATTTGCTAGTTTATTCATTGTCTGGATACCCGATCAGGTAAATTACGTGCTTGCCCGGGCCTTTACCTACCCGACCTGCTTTCCAGGTATACTTTGCGCCTTTTACTTTGTTTGCAATGTTCAAAAGCTTTTTAGGCGGGTATATGCGCAGCAGCGATACGGTGCCATCCCATAAAATGCCTATAGGTATAAGTGGTATCAAATAAGTAAAAAAGAGCCTGCTTATTTTAAATGGCTTTATAAACGGAGTTATCAGAAGGATCACAATAGGGAATGTAACCCATAGCAGCAGCAGCTCAGCCCAGCTTTTTTTTGCCCCCTCAAAAATGCCAATGGCGGCACGTTTATCTACTGCATCCTGAAGTATACTTTTGGCAATGTGAGGCGGGAAATGATGGAAAGATGAGAAAATAGTGCGTACGCCATGCAGGTTTTCAGGCACGGCCAAGGCATTAACAGGATCAGGTACAAACGTAATGGCACCCTTCGACTGGTTGTAAAGGTATTCGTAAGCGTCGAGGTTGGGGTAGAGGTCGGTTAAGGTAACGCGTACAGGCATGCCTGTTCGTTTGCTTAGCGCATCGCGTATGCCTGCTATGCCACCGCCTGCTCCTGAGCAAAGGTCGGTAATGTGCTGCTGCTGCTGTGTTTTACTTAAAAGCTCCTCCAGCAGAGGCAAAGCTGCCTCGTAGGTTGATAGTGTGCTGATCATAAAACGCAGGTAGTCCTGCATGCCCTGCCGTACCACATGCGGAAACCATTGCTGGTCTTCGAGCTCGAAAAGTTGAAGGCGGATGTTCAATACCTTTTTTTATTTTAGAGTACTGAACACCCGCCTCAAAAGTTGTCAGGGTAAAAGGCGACTAGCTTATAGCATATAACCGTTTGCGCCGGCGCCAACAGTAAGGCCATCTCCGGTGTTACTGAACATTTGCCAGTATTCATCAACTGGTGTTTCAGGGTCAGGCAGCACCGAAAGTATAGTACTATCACTAAAGTATAGCATCAAAGTATAATCTTCTTGCTGCTCTATGCGCTCCATTATCAGGTTAGGGTTATCAATGGTCAGTTGGGTCAGGCGTTGGTCGCTTAAGCTGGAGCCAGGCTTTTTCCAGTCCCAGACAGGCATAGGCAGGCCGGCTTCGCGTTTGCGAATGTATACTTCGCTGTGTTTTATACTTTGGCCGTCGGGCATTTGCACCTGCCAGGGGCAGTTTACGGCTAGCGTTATTTCCCCGATGTCAAGTATAAGGCCCTGTGGTGTTGTATAATGCGTATTGCCGAAGTGGAAGTACTGTACTGCTTCGTTGCGTGTAGTTTTAGTTAGCGGTAAGCCAATGATCCTGTTAAAAGCTTTCTGAAGTGTCTGCTCCATTTTATTGTTTTAAATTCGCCTGTTAAGGCAAAGATAGTCAGCTACCTTAAAAGTATAGACTATTTACTTGCCACTAGCTAAGTTTTATGGAATTATACCCAAACTTGTGAAGTACAAAAGGTATATTTGCACTCGTTTTCACTTTATTAAAACGGAATTTAAAAGGGTCCTGCCTTTGTTTGAGAACAATGCTGAAAGAGCAAGAAAAAATAGAAAAACCGAAGAGGTCAATTTACAGAGGGATAATCAGGTTTATCTGGAGAGGCTTTTTTCTGGGCTTTGTCTTTGTAGTTGGTTATCTTTTGAGTGTGGAGCACAACATACTGTATTTGTTTGGCTCCTCTCCAAGCTTGGATAAGTTAGAGAATCCGCGCTCAGATCAGGCCTCAGAGCTTTATACTTCTGATGGGCAGTTGATAGGCAAGTACTTTAGGGAGAACCGCAGCCCGGTATCCTATAGTAAAATGTCACCTATACTGATCAAAGCTTTGATTGCAACGGAGGACGTCCGCTTTTACGAACATGCAGGCATCGACCCTGAGGCTATTGTGTCGGCTGTTTACGGCAGTTTTAAAGGCGATGCCCGTGGCGCGAGTACCATAACGCAACAGCTGGCAAAAAACCTTTACAAAACCAGAACCAACGACTCTAAAGGAGTACTCGGCCATGTGCCGGGTTTAAATATAATTATCTCCAAAACAAAAGAGTGGCTAACAGCCATAAAGCTGGAGCAGCGCTACACCAAAGACGAGATTTTGGCCATGTACCTGAATACCGTTGACTTTGGCTCTAACTCTTTTGGCATAAAAGTAGCTTCTAAAACTTTTTTTAATACCTCTCCTGATAGTTTAAAAACAGAGCAGGCTGCTGTACTGGTTGGTTTGTTAAAAGCACCTACCTACTACAGTCCAAAATTTAACCCAGAGAACGCTACGCGCCGCCGTAACACTGTGCTTGCTCAAATGGCAAAGTATAACTATTTACCGCAAGCCAAAGTCGACTCGCTAAGCCAGTTGCCGCTGGTGCTGGATTATAAAGTAGAAAACCACTATGATGGCCCGGCTACTTATTTTAGAGGCGCTGTGGCAGAATACCTGCAGGATTGGTGTAAGCAGAATGGCTACGACTTGTACCGCGATGGCTTGAAAATCTATACGACTATCGACTCCAGAATGCAGCAGCACGCTGAAGACGCTATGACTGAGCATATGCGCAAATTGCAGCGCCGCTTCGATAGCCATTGGAAAGGCCGGAACCCATGGGTTGACGAAAATGACCGTGAGATTCCCGGTTTTATCGAAACAACCATTAAGCGCACCGCTTATTACCAGCGCCTGAAGAAAAAGCATGGCAACGATACCGAAGCTATTAACCGTGAGCTGAACACGCCGCGCAAAATGATGGTGTTTACCTGGGATAACCCTGCCATGGAAAAAGAGGTAACCATGAGCCCACTGGACTCACTGGCTTATTACAAACACTTCTTGCACGGAGGCATGATGACCATGGACCCTTTTACAGGACACATCAAAGCATGGGTAGGCGGTATCAACTTTAAGTACTTTAAGTACGACCACGTAAAGCAGGCACGACGCCAACCGGGCTCTACCTTTAAGCCTTTTGTGTATGTAGCTGCTATCGACAACGGCTACTCGCCCTGCGATAAAATCGTGGATACACGCACAACCATTAACTATGTGGAGAACGGCGAGAAAAAGTCGTGGTCGCCTACCAATGCTGACTGGCAGTATACAGGTGCCCCAATGACCTTGCGCCGCGCTATGGGTAAATCTGTAAACTCTGTTACAGCACAGCTTACAGAAAAAGTTGGCTGGGAAACAGTAGTAAAATATGCTAAACGCCTCGGAATAAATAGTCCGTTGCAGGCAGTGCCTTCTATTGGCCTTGGCCCAAGCGATGTGTCAGTGTTTGATATGGTAGGTGCTTACAGTACTTTCCCTAACAATGGGTTCCATACAAAGCCAATGTTCATTACCCGCATCGAAGACCGTAATGGCAACCTGATACACCAATTTATGCCGAGGCAGAGAAAGGTGCTTAGCGAAGAAACAGCTTTCCTGATGATGCATATGCTAAAAGGCGGTATAGAAGAACCAGGAGGCACCTCGCAGGCACTGTGGGAGTATGATCTATGGAAAGGCAACGAGATAGGAGGCAAGACTGGAACCACCTCTAACCATTCTGATGGTTGGTTTATGGGTGTTACAAAAGATCTTGTTACCGGTGTTTGGGTTGGTGGCGAAGATAGAAGTATACACTTCCGTACATCTCAACTTGGAGAGGGCTCTAAGACAGCGCTGCCTGTTTTTGGCCTATACATGGAGCACATCTATAAAGACAAAGAATTGGGATATACTATGGGACGTTTCCCGGGACCTACTGTAAAGATCAGCAAAAAGTATAACTGCACAACAGTACTGCCTAGAGCTACCGAGCCAGATTCTACAGATGTGGATGCGGTGCTGGAGATTTTGAATTTAGAGAATATCCTGCAGTAAAGTATAAAGTTTAAAAAGAGAAGGGGCCTGCTATACTTTAGCAGGCCCCTTCTCTTTAGGTGTTTTTATATTCAGATGGGATCGTAGAAAGATTCTAAAGCTTCTTCTAAGTAATTAAACTCAAAGGTAAAGCCAGTTTGCAGCACTTTGTTGGCGCTTACACGTTGGCTAGCCAATACAACCTCACTCATTTCTCCCATCATCAGGTTAAGGGCAAAAGCAGGAACATTAGGCAGAACCAAAGGCTTGTGCATTATTTCAGCTAGCTCTTTTGTAAACTCCTCGTTGGTTACAGGGTGCGGTGCCACGGCATTGTATACGCCTTCATACTGTGTGTCTTCTATGGCTTTAATAAACAGGCGGCAGGCGTCATCAATATGAATCCAGGACATATACTGCTTGCCAGAACCAAGCGGTGCACCAGCCATTAACTTAACTGGCTTTGCCATCTGAGGTAGTGCGCCTCCTTTTTTACTAAGTACTATACCCATCCTGAAAATAACGGTGCGCAGGTGCAAATCGCGCATCTGCCAGGCAGCTTCCTCCCAGGCTTTACAAACTTCAGCTAAAAAATCATCCGCATACGTGCTCTCTTCAGATACTAGCCTATCGCCGGAATCGCCGTAGATACCAATGGCCGAGGCAGAAATAAACCCTTTAACATGGTTTTGAGTGCTGTCTAAGCATTTGTGGAGCAGCTTTATACTATCTACCCGGCTATTCTTAATTTCCTTCTTGCGCTCTTCAGTCCATTTTTCATCTGCCACACTAGCACCAGCTAAGTTTATAATATAATCAGCATACGATATGGCATTGTCGTCAATGTATCCGCTATCTACATCCCACTTAAACGTCTTGTAGCTAGACACTTTGTTGGGGTTTCGGCTTAGGTGTGCCACTTCATACCCTAGGTCTATCAGCATTTCAGAAAGGCGCATGCCTATTAACCCTGATCCACCTGTTATAAGTATTTTACCTGGCATAGTTAAGACTTAGAATAAGAAATATAGAAATGTTCCTATACGGATATAAGCAGATAATATGTTTTATCTTCAGCTAATTACTTAGTAAATAGCGGTATTAAGCTAATAAGAAATACTCAGAGAGCTTATTTCTTTTGAATGTGAGCAAGAAACTCATTACGGAAGTGATCTTCCTGGAATACGCCGGAGTACTCTGCAGTTATGGTGCTGCTGGTAACATCGTTTACGCCACGGCTCATTACACATAAGTGATCTGCCTCAATAACAACGGCCACGTTTTCAGTTTTAAGTGCCTGCTTCAGCTCATTTGCTATCTGCATGGTCAAACGCTCCTGTACTTGTGGTCGGCGCGCAAAATACTGCACAACACGGTTAAGTTTTGATAAACCGATTACGTGCTCATTAGGTACGTAGGCAACATGCGCCTTACCAATGATCGGAACAAAGTGATGCTCGCATGAGGAGTATACGGTAATATCCCGCTCTACCAGCATGTGGTTATACTTATACTTGTTCTCGAAGCGGCGAATGGCAGGCTTGTTGTCAGGGTGCAGCCCATGAAAGATCTCTTTCACATACATTTTCGCTACGCGGTGCGGTGTGCCTTTCAGGCTGTCGTCTGTCAGGTCGAGGCCAAGCGTATGCATTATTTCGGCAAAGTGCTTTTCTATGATAGCGATTTTCTCGCTGTCGGATAGAGCAAAAGCATCGGAGCGTAAGGGTGTTTCCAATGAACTCAGGATGTGGTCATCCATTTCATCATCGCGATTCCAATCCTGATTATCCATTGTATTCAACAAAGTTTCGTTCTGTTTCATAAAGTACTACAGCCAGCTGATAACCGGCATCTATTTTGGGACGCAGTTTGTTCCATATTACTATGGCAATGTTTTCGGCAGTAGGATTTAACTGTGCAAACTCTTCTGTGTCCAGGTTCAGGTTTTTGTGATCGAACTTAACTATGACTTCCTGCTGCACCAGGTCGCTCAGCTTTTTCATGTCGTAAACATACCCAGTGTCCGGATCTACCTCACCCGTAAGTTTTACAATAAGTTCGTAATTGTGCCCGTGGTAGTTGGGGTTGTTGCACTTCCCGAAAAAGGCGTCGTTCTGCTCATTGCTCCAGGCCGGATTATACAACCTGTGAGCAGCATTAAAATGTTCTTTTCGGCAAACGGTTACTTTCATAGTTTCACTAACAACCTGGTACAACTTATGTTTTGCCTGTTCTGCGGCCCTTATACTTTGGTTAAGCTATAAGTTTGCAAAGTTAATGTAGGTATTTCTATTCCCAAACCAAATTTTCGCTAAATTAATCCCTTGCTACATCCTGTATATCAGTCTGATTACTTAATTTAGTAGTTCACATCTAGTACAAAACATAAATTTTATTAAAGTCAGGCATGAGAATGAGAACAATTTTACTTGTAATGCTATTAATGGTGGCTGGTATTTGCCAGGCGCAACAGGTTAAGGTAGAGGAGAGCGAGCAAACAGTAAATGGGGTGTTGCGCCGTGGGCAGCAATTAACAGTGCAGCTAGATCCAAAGTTTGTTGAGAAGTACTGGAAAGACCACTTGGGTAGTAAGGCCGGTAAAGTAAAATATAGCAAAGGTGTTTATACTATAGAGAGTGCTGTTATTGATACCATTAATAGTAAGCCTATGCGTGTTCTATCTACTGTAGGGAGCGGTGCCAATGGTAGCTTTGTATGGTGGAGCCTTGACATGGGAGTAGCCTACGTAGATAAAAACGCAACTCCGCAGGAGTATGCTGCTGCAGAGAACTTTATGCGTGGCTTTGCCCGAAAAGTATACCGCGAAGATGTACTGCGCCAGATTAACGAGGCTGAAGAAGTTTTACGTGCCACAAAGCAGGAGCAGGACCGTGTTGTGAAGCAAGCCAACGACATTCAGCTGAACATCGATAAAAACAAAAAACGCAAGCAGGAGTTAGAGGCGGAGCTGGTGCGCAACGCCAATGATCTTAAGCAACTGGAGCAGGACGTAATTAACAACCAGACACAGCAGGAGGTGAGCCGCCAGCGTGTACAGGATATGGAGAAAGCTGTTGAAACTGTACGAGTAAAGCTGCAGCAAATAAAATAAGCTATTCGGTTTATACTTATGCCGGCTTGTAAATGTGTGTTGCATTTGCCAGCCGGCATAATTTTTTGTACAGGCTGTTGTATATACTTTTTCTGGGGCTTACTTCTAAAGCTTCATCCAGCGCTGTATTTCTTTATCTGCAAAATGCTCATCACGCCAGGCTACGAATTTCGTTTTGGCAGTTTTATTCTGATTTACAAACCACTCTTTTAAAATTGTTTGTGCGGCAGGGTACTTTGTCGCAAAAGCAGTTAATGTTGTAGCATCCACTGTCCGTTCGCTGGGGCGTGCCGGTACTGCTATAACGATGGGCTGTAGCTCCCCGTCTGTTTCTAGCTGAAGTATACCAAGCGGCACCACTTCCATTACTGTGCCCGGCTCTACACGTTCAGCCATTACAAGTATAGGCAAGCCATCTCCCTCTTTCCCAACCTCTGTTGACGGTATAAAACCGTAATTCCCCGGGTAAGGCAAAAATTCTGTTACTCTGTCTTTACCGGCGTTTTTAGCTTTTACAAATTCCTGTGCCTTACGGTCATACTTTAGTTGGAGGTTGTTGCCAGCTGGTACTTCAATCACTGCCTGCAGTTGTCTGCTTCCTGAGTAGGTGGGTAGGTTGGCATAATCGGTTTTACAGCTTGTAAGAAGTATAGCACTGCAAAGTAGCAGAGTGTAAAGTATAGGTTTCATGTTCTGAGCAGATTGCCTACTCCTGCAAAAGTACCAGGAGTAGTATAAATAAAAAGAGGAGCTGCGTAAACAGCTCCTCCTTACTAAAACTACGGAAAATTTATGAAAACAGGTATTCTTATCTTCTTTCTTTGATACGAGCTGCTTTTCCAGAAAGACCTCTTAAGTAGAATAGTCTTGCTCTTCTTACTTTACCTTTTCTTACTAGCTCGATTTTCTCGATAGCTGGAGAAAGAAGAGGGAAAATACGCTCAAGGCCGATTTGGTTAGATACTTTTCTAACAGTAAATGTTTCGCCGTTAGTGTTTACATTTTTGCGCTGGATCACAACGCCTTGGAACTGCTGGATACGCTCTTTGTTACCCTCGCGGATTCTTACGTGGATATTGATAGTATCACCCGCCTGGAAAGATGGGAAAGAGGCGCGCTTGTCAGTAGATTCCTGCTCAATAAATTTAATTAACTCGCTCATGATGGCTATTTTCTTAAAGTATCTTCTTCAAAATTCGGACTGCAAAGATATGTAATTATTTATTACATAAGAACATTTGCAGAAAAAAAATATAGTTTTTTGCTGCCTTTACTTCAAAACATGTAGAGAGGCAGTGTAAAAGTATAGATGGGGCTGGTTATCAGCCAATAAAATCGTCATCGAGCAAGTCTGGTCTGCGCTGTTTTGTACGCTCTATAGCCTGCTCAAAACGCCATTGTTCTATCTTGGGTGCATCTCCCGACATTAGGATATCCGGCACCTTCATGCCTTTGTACTCTGCAGGGCGTGTGTATACCGGCGGTGCCAGCAGTCCATCCTGAAAAGAATCTGTCAGTGCCGATGATTCATCGTTCAGTACACCCGGTATAATGCGAATAATGGCATCTGCCAATACCGCTGCACCCAGTTCGCCACCCGAAAGTACATAATCACCTATACTTACCTCGTGCGTAACAAACCGTTGCCTTACGCGCTCATCTACGCCTTTGTAATGGCCGCAAAGTATGATCACGTTCTGCAGCAGCGAGAATTTGTTTGCCATTGGCTGGTTCAGTGTTTCTCCGTCCGGTGTCATATAAATAATGGCATCGTAGGTACGTTCAGCCTGCAGCTCAGTAATAATTTTGTCAATGGGTTCGATCATCATTACCATGCCTGCGCCGCCACCAAAAGCATAGTCATCTATCTGGCCGTGTTTGTTAATGGCATACTTGCGCAGATCATGCACATGCACCTCCACTAAGCCTTTGTTTTGGGCTCGCTTAAGTATAGAATGGCTAAAGGGGCTTTCCAGCAGGTCAGGCTGGCAGCTGATAATATCGAAACGCATTATTTTTCCTCCTCCGCGTCGTCCTGATCGTCGGCATCTTCGGGATTGGCTGGTTCAGTATATACTTCCAGTAGTCCTTCCGGCAGATTAATGTGCAGTTCTTTGGCTTCATGGTCTGCACGTAGCAGGATTTCACCCATAACAGGTATGAGCATCTCCTGGTCCATGTAGTCCATTGCCATCAGCTGCTGCTGCGGAAGGTCATAAAACTCTTTTACAGTGCCTAGCTTGCCATGGTTCTCGTCTACCACCTGATATCCGATTACTTCATGGAAATAAAACTGGTCTTCATCCAGCTCCGGCAGTTCGTTTAGCGGCAGGTATATAGATGTACCACGCAGCGCCTCTGCCTGTTCCATCGTGTTGATATCTTCAAACCTGATGATGAAACGGCTGTTTTTTATTGGCTCCATAGAGTCAATAAAAAAAGGAATCAGTCTTCCTTTTTGCTCAAGGAAAACTGATTCCAGATCTTCATAATCTTCAGGGTAGTCTACGTCGAAAAACGCTACAACCTGACCCTTGGTGCCATGGGTCTTGACGATGTATCCTAACAGAAAGCAGGCATCAATATTCATGGCAAAGATAATTTATGCTTGCTCTTCAGTAGACTCGCCACCTTCAGCAGCTGCCTCAGGAGCTTCTTCTGTAGCCTCTTCAGCTGGAGCGTTAGCAGCAACTTTATCAGCCTCACGCTGACGGATAGCCTCTGCACGAGCTTCTTTAACTTTAGTCTCTGCCTCAAGAGCTGCTTTTCTCTGAGCCGCTTTATCAGAGATAAGACCCTGACGCTTGCTTTCGATCTTAGCTTCTTTCTCTTTCTTCCACTCCTCAAAACGAGAGTCAGCAGTTTCCTGAGAGATAGCACCTTTAATAACACCAATTTGTAGGTGTCTTCTGTAAAGGATACCTGTGTAAGAAAGCATTGCCTTAACTGTATCAGTTGGCTGAGCGCCGTTCATAACCCAAGTAAACGCTTTCTCCTGATCGAAGTCGATAGAAGCAGGGTTTGTGTTAGGATTATAAGTGCCCAGTTTCTCGATGAATTTACCATCACGTGGTGAACGAGCATCAGCTACTACGATATCGTAGATAGCGGCTTTCTTGCGGCCTCTGCGGGCCAGTCTGATTTTTACTGCCATTGTTTATAAGTAGTTAAGTCGGCGAATCCCGTCCGCCAGTTTTTAGAACCGCAAAGGTACGGATTTTATTTGGTTATCTACAAAGTTTTTAAGAATGAAAAGTATATGATACTGAGGGGGAATGCGTTCTTGTATATCAAGAATATATCTACTGACATATAAAAATAAAGCCCTCCGTTCCGGGAGGGCTCTTTTATACTTAAGCGTTGGCTTTCGCTCTTGGGGCTTTGGCAGCTTTCACCTTTACCGGCTTCAGCTTAATGATGCTCAACTTATCCAGCGTCCAGATTACAGGCCAAGTTGGATCTACTTCCCACCACTTAACACCAAAGTTGACGCGGTTAGGCAGTTTGTGGTGGTTGTTCTGAAATAACTCACCGCCTGTCAGGAAGTCGAAGAAAAGTGAGTTTCTGGATTTGTCGTTGTTGTCGAAGTTCTGATAACCATACTTATGGCCGCTCCAGTTTACAATGGCACCATGTACCGGGCCCATCAGGAAGTGGATTGGTAGCAGCAGGAACATCCACCACTGTGTTGCAAACTCAATGTAGAACAACACATAAAGTACACCCCACCCAATTCTTGAAAAGTATGAATCACCGATTCTCTCTAGTAGTGGCCATACAGGATAATTGCCTTCAAAGCGCTGCTCCGGCTCTACACGACGATTTAATACATTATTGTAAATCTTTTTTGTCTTCCACATCATGGTAAATGCATTGTTGGAGAAATGCGGAGAATGTGGATCACGCTCTGTGTCTGAGAAAGCGTGGTGCATACGGTGCAGCACAGCATAGGCGCGTGGCGACAGGAAAGATGAGCCTTGCGCAATGTATGTTAAAAGATAAAATGCTTTTTCCCAGAAAGGGTTCATCGTGAACATTTTGTGGGCGGCATAGCGGTGCAGGTAAAACGTCTGTACAAACAGCGACAGGTACCAATGCACTACAAAGAAAATAAGAATTGCCATTTAAATGATGTATAGGTGTTTAGATTATGTTAGCGGTAAAATATAGGATTGCACCGGCTTATCTGCAAAACTACATAAGCATGAATTAAAGTAAAATAGCTAGGGGTATATAAAAGTTCAGAAAGTGACAAAAATCACCTTTTCGACAGCAACTGAAGCGTTAAATTAAACTTCTGAACGGTTGCCAAACAGGAGCATCGGGAGGCGGTGCATTTACTGTTACTGGCGTTTTAAGGGTAGGGTGCTCGAATTGTAGCTGGCGGGCATGCAAAGCTATACTTTTGTCAGGTAGCGGTTGTGCTGCGCCATACTTTAAATCGCCAAGTATAACGCACTTCATGGAGGCTAGCTGTACGCGTATCTGGTGCGGCCGGCCGGTTATCGGGTTTACCTCCAGCAGGTATTTCCCATTGCTGGCACTTAGTAACTTATAATGCAGTTCAGAGCGCAGGCCACTATTATTCTCTCTTGCAAAAGCTTTGGTTACGTTTTTAGAACTATCCTTTACTAGCCAGTGTATCAGCGTGCCCTGTTCCTGTTGTGGTTTGTTCTGTACTACAGCCCAATATGTTTTCTGGGTTTTCTTGCTCCGGAAAAGTTCATTAAGCCTGGTAAGGGCCTTAGAGGTCTTTGCCATCAGCACCACGCCGCTTACTGGTCTATCAAGGCGGTGTACCACACCTATAAATACATTGCCAGGCTTGTTATACTTCTTTTTGATATACTCTTTCGCCAGGTCTGCTAAGGTAATGTCACCGGTTTCATCGCCGTGCACCAGCAAGCCAGCCGGTTTATTTACCACCAGTACATGGTTATCCTCAAAAAGAACGTCTAATTCTTTAACTCCCAAACTTTCTAACGCTTAAATTTTAGTAGGCTTCTTTCTCGCTCGGGAAATCCTTGTTCTTAACATCTTTCACGTAGTTCTGCACAGCGTCTGTCATAATTGCGTGCAAATCGGCGTAGCGGCGCAGGAAACGAGGCTTAAACTCTTTGTTAATGCCCAGCATGTCGTGTACCACCAGCACCTGTCCGTCTACATGCGGACCGGCTCCGATACCAATAATCGGAATGTGCAGTTGCTCGGCTACACGTTTTGCCAATTCTGAAGGGATTTTCTCCAGCACAATAGAAAAGCAACCTAGTTCCTGTAGCAGTAGTGCATCATCTATTAGCTTTTGTGCCTCGGCTTCTTCTTTGGCGCGTACCGTGTAAGTGCCAAACTTGTAAATTGATTGTGGTGTAAGTCCCAGATGCCCCATAACTGGTACACCTGCGCTAAGTATACGAATGATAGACTCTTTTATCTCTGCACCGCCCTCTAGCTTTATACCATGTGCGCCAGATTCTTTCATGATGCGGATTGTGGAGCGAAGCGCTTCTGAGGAATTGCCCTGGTAAGAACCAAACGGAAGATCTACAACTACAAATGCGCGGTTCACGCCTCTAACAACTGAAGAAGCATGGTATATCATTTGGTCTAACGTGATAGGTAAGGTAGTTTCATGACCCGCCATCACATTAGAGGCCGAATCGCCTACCAATAATACATCTATACCGGCTGCATCCAGAATAGTGGCCATGGAGTAATCATAAGCCGTAAGCATGGAGATTTTCTCGCCGCGCTCTTTCATGTTCTGCAGCTGGTGCGTGGTTACTTTTTTAACGTCGCTTTTATGAACAGACATAGTAATTGCAGTAGTTAAGATGTAAAGCTATAAAATCTAAAACAAAAACAGCCACATTTTGGTGTGGCTGTTTTTGTTAAAATCTATTTCGTGCTGATCTGTTTCTTGTAAGCCGCAGGTCTTGCAGCAGCGCAGACTTCGCATTAATGGTAATGTTATAACCTTGTGCGAAGCCAAACGGTATCCAGCCGATGCTCATTTCCCAGCAGTGCAGGTCGCGGTAAATCTGAAGGTTTGCATTGGCTATATTGTTATTTACAAAGTCGTAGCTAGCAAAGTAGGTTATTTTCCATTTATCGGTCAGGTTAAGAGAACCATTCATGCCTAATGTCTGGGTAATGCTATTGCCTGTATCAATGCCGTTGCGTCTAAAGTAACCAATAGTATAGTCAAAGCTTAAGGTCCACGGAATTTTAAAATCTACGTAGTCCGGCAGCAGCGGGTCCCGGTTTGCTTCATCCAGAATTGGCAGGTTATTGGAAGCGCCTGATGTTCGGGCTCCTCTTGCCTCAGGATTAAGGCTTGCACTTAACGAGAAGTTAGCATTGGTTAAGGTTGCCAGCTTTAATTTTGAGAGATCAAAAACATAATCATCTACCTGTCTGCCTAAAGAGTCGCGCTTGTACGGCTCAAAAGTAGAGTTAAAGGTTATATTAAAAATCTTGAACAGCCTAGTATTAGCTACCAGACTTATAGGTGCCAGTTTTAATGAGTCGGCTGCAAAATTGTAAGAGGTAGATATGCCCAGGTTATCAAGTATACTTACCTTCTCAAACTGGTTAGCTGTGGAGGTTGTGTCATTCCGCGTCTTCACCTTTGCCTCAATATTGTTAGACACATTAAATGTTAGCCTGCTTTGCAAACCGGTACCTGGTGCATTAGCAACGCGTGGCAGCAAGGTAAACATGTCGCGCCCTGGTGTAGGAGAAGCAGTTGTCTGTACACGCTGATAGAATCCGAAATTTTCTCTGCCAAAGTCCGGGCGCCAGCTGTAACCAATGTTCGGGCGGATCAGGTGGCGGATAGCTTCCACGCGTTTACCACCTATGTATGCTGTACCATAAATGGTAGTGCTAAGAGAGGCGTTGGCACTGTAATCGTAAATGCGTCCAAAGTTTGTGGTGTCAACATCTACCTTTCCAGAATCTGGGTTGTAGCGGAAGCTAAATCTTTGGTCGGTCCAGCTTTCTCGGTAGCTAACCGATGGCGAGAAGTTAAAATACCGCGCTACTTTATAGCTACCCAAGTTTAGTTGGAAGTTATGGTCTGCAGAACGGCGGCCATTTTTCCAAAGTTGGTTAAAATCGCTCAGGCTAATAGTATCTGCTCTGGTGTTGCCTTCAGTAACAGGTATGCCCTGAAAAGAATCGCTTGTTGCAGGTCTAACATTGGTCAGCCTGTTTTGTGCATTTACGTTATAGCCAATCGTGAATTGCTCATACCACTTACCTGTAGGCTGGTCGTTTGTGAACACCTCATAAAAGCTAATCGGTGTCATCGAGAAGTTCAGGTCTGGAAGCACAAAGTTGTAAATACCTCCGCTTGTCTGGCCCTGGGATAGTTTGGCAGTATAACTAAATGGAGTATTCTGTATTGTTTTCTGGTACGTAATGTTCGAGTTAAATGTAGGTGACAGGTACTGCGATGTACTGTTGTAGTTTATACGTTGGTGACCTGTGCTACCTGCATTCACGCTTGCCGAAAAACGACCACGGCCTGGCTTCTGTACCGGCGAGTGAGACCAGTTTATCCAGATAGTGCGCTGTGTAGGAGGTAAAGCGTTTAACAGATCGTTGGTAGAACGTGAACGCTCAATATCTGCCTCGTCATTTTTAAAGTATCGGTACGACAAGCTAAGGTTACCGCTGTAAGAATATCTGTTGCGGTAAGTATTATCCATAGTAACATTATAACCTCCCAAAGAGTATATGTCGCCAGTTAATCTTGTGCCGATGTAGTCGTTCCAGGAGAAGTAGTAGCCGCCATTGCTCAGGTAAAAGCCCTGGGCCCGCGACTCACCAAAGCTAGGTACAATTACGCCTGAAGCACGTGTTTTCTTAGGCATCGGGAACAAACCAAACAAGAAGCCTAGCGGCGTAGGAATGTCTGCCACAACCAGGTTAAAAGGCCCTGTCATCACTTTATCGTTTGGGATGCCTTTCATTTTTGAAGCACCTATAAAAAAGTGCGGGTGCTCTAAATTACAAGTAGTATACTGCGCATGGTAGCCAAAGAACTCATCGTTCTCATTCTTTTTTACTACCTCTGCATGTATGTATCCTTCACCTTGCTGCGTTACAACTTCAGATATGCGTCCTTTTTTGGTTTTGTAGTTGTAGGCAATACGCTTGGCAGCATAAGTTCCTCCCGAATCTTTAAAAACTGGTACGCCTGTTTCCTTTCCGGTAGAGTCGGGCAGGGGAGTGGCAAGCAGGGAGTTTGATTCGTAATCTATCTGAATGTAAGCAGCCTCCAGCGTCAGTTCTCCGTAGTTGATTTTGGCATCGCCGTAAAGGTTTACCACCTTGCGGTCTACCTCAAACATAATGGAGTCTCTGGCAGAATATTTGATAGTGGTCTCGATGTCGCCTTTTGGTGCCGAAAGCCTAAGCGAGTCTTGCCCGGTGGGAGGAACAGTATCCTGCTGCTGTGGAGGTGGTTGAGGTGTACGACTTTGTGGCACACGCTGACCAATTACCAGCGAGGGAGTAAGTATGGCAAACTGCAGCAGCAGTAAAAAAATCAAAATGTGTCGCAACTTCTTCAGACTTCCCTAAAGTTTTATTTATTTTGTACAAAGTTATTGTTTTAGCTTTTAACTAACGAACGTTGTGAGAAATATTGTTACTGTTTCATTTCTGGCTATCGTTTTCTTGCTTTGCTCATCCAGCACCCTAGAATTCAAGAAGGCTTATAAAGTACGCACGGTGGTGATTGATGCCGGGCACGGAGGTAAAGATGTTGGCTGTAATGGCAAATTTTCTCATGAGGCAGATGTTGCTTTGCAGTTAGCAATGCAAGTGGGCAACCTGATAGAGAAGAACTTACCAGATGTAAGGGTAGTCTATACACGTAAAACAGATACTTTTGTTGAGCTGATAGACCGTGCCGGCATTGCCAACAAGAATAACGCGGACCTATTCATCTCTATCCACTTGAATGCAGGCCCAAGTGCTGCTTATGGCACCGAAACCTATACGATGGGGCTTCATACTTCCAATGGTAACCTGGAGGTGGCTAAACGTGAGAATGCTGTAATCTTGCAGGAGGACAATTATAAAGAGAATTACGGAGGCTTTGATCCTAAGTCGCCGCAGAGTCATATCCTTTTTGCCCTGCATCAAAGTGCCCACATGGATAACAGCATACGATTTGCAGATAAAATCGAAAAGGAATTTAAACACAGAGTGGGCCGACATAGCCGTGGCGTGAAGCAGGCAGGCTTCCTGGTGCTCTGGAAATCATATATGCCAAGCGTTTTGATTGAATGCGGTTTCCTTACTAATCCCACCGAAGAAAAATTTCTTAACGATAAAACCGGCCAAACGTATATGGCATCAGGAATATATCGTGCCTTCAAAGAGTATAAGCAGGAACTGGAGGCAATGAACTAACGCTATTTAGCAACACCCCTACGTGAAGATATCCAAAGAAGTAAAAGTTGCGCTGCTTGGTATAGTGGCGCTTGTAATCCTGTATTTCGGGTTCATGTTTCTGAAAGGATCCGACCTGTTTTCCGATACCCGCAGGTTTTACGTAATCTACGATAATGTTGACGGACTGACTCCCTCTAATCCAGTTATACTGAACGGTATTCCGGTGGGAAACGTGCGTGACATGAAACTCTTGTTCGATAAACAGAATAAAATACAGGTAGAACTGGAGGTGATGAAAGAACTGCAGATCGGCGACTCTACCATTGCAGCACTCGGTAACTCAGACCTTTTGGGTAGTAAGGCTATTACACTGTACCTAGGCAACAATTCTAAAAAGTATGAAGGCGGCGAAACGCTGATCCCTTACAAAGAAAGCTCTATTACAGATATAATATCATCTAAAACAGTACCTGTTATAGACAAAGTAGATACAACGCTTGCACGTGTAAACAGGCTACTGAACAGCGAGGCAAAAGAAAATATCCAAACTATACTTGCCAACACCAGCGAAACCACAGCTGCGCTAAACGACTTGCTGCGTGCCAATCAAAGTAATATCAATGCGATTACTGCAAACGTCAATGCCCTTACCTCATCACTTCGTCAGACAGAGCGGCACATAAATCAGCTGGCCCGTAACATGACTGAAATAACCGATACGCTAAAGCAGGCTGAATTTAACAAACTGATTTCAAATGCTAATTTAGCGGTAGTAGATTTACAGTCTGCGGTTAACAAACTAAACTCCGACCAGGGTTCTATTGGAAAGCTGATGAACGATGAGCAGCTGTATGAAAATATGAACCGCTCTACAGAAGCGTTAAACCTGCTGCTGCGCGATATACAGGCTTATCCGAAGCGCTATGTAAATTTCTCGGTATTTGGCCGCAAAGACAAGTATAAAATAGATGCCACAGGCCGTGTCATCACTTTAGAAGAGGTAAAAGAGTTGCAGGACCAAAACCCAGAAGAGTTTCGTACTGTGCCGGATACTGTATATGTGCCTGTGCCAGTAAAAGGGAATAACCCTGCCGGCTCAAAATCTAATTAAGCCTTATATGTAAAATTGTATATTTGTGAAATCCGCTTCTTTGGGCGGATTTTTCTTTGATACTAAATCCCCATACTACAAACTAGCCCTACATGGATATTGAATTTAACAAAAACGAAGACGCACTAAAACAACTTATTTTTCAGCTAAAGAGCAAATTAAAAAAGGTACACCTTGGTGGCGGTGAAAAGCGCATCCAGAAAGAACACGACAAAGGCAAAATGACAGCCCGGGAGCGTGTAGACTACTTGTTAGATGAAGGATTAGAGTTTTTAGAGATTGGCGCTTTTGCAGGCGAGGGCATGTACCAGGAAGTAGGTGGCTGCCCAAGCGGAGGCGTTGTTACGGGTATAGGTTACATCAAAGGCCGCCAGTGTGTAGTGGTTGCCAATGATGCCACTGTAAAAGCGGGTGCATGGTTCCCAATCACAGCCAAGAAGAACCTGCGTGCTCAGGAAGTTGCCATCGAGAACCGCTTGCCCATTGTATACTTGGTAGATAGCGCCGGTGTGTTCCTGCCGATGCAAGATGAGATTTTCCCGGATAAAGAGCACTTTGGACGCATGTTCCGCAACAATGCCGTGATGAGCTCAATGGGGATTGTACAGATTGCTGCGATCATGGGCAGCTGCGTGGCTGGCGGTGCTTACCTGCCAATCATGAGCGATGAGGCTTTAATTGTGGAAGGCACAGGTTCGATTTTCCTGGCTGGCTCATACTTAGTTAAAGCAGCCATAGGCGAAAGTATAGACAACGAAACCCTTGGTGGGGCTACCACTCACTCAGAAATTTCCGGCGTTACCGATTATAAATGTAAAGACGATAAAGAAGCGCTGGACCACATCCGTAATATCTTTGATAAAATGGGTGACTACAATAAGGCTGGTTTCAGTCGTACAGAGCCTGCCGTACCAAAGTTGGAAGAAAAAGAAATCTACGGTTTAATGCCAGCCGACAGAGCTAAGCCTTACGACATGATGGATATCATACTTCGTTTGGTTGATAATTCTGAGTTTGAGGCTTATAAAGATCACTATGGCCAGACCCTTATCTGCGGCCTTGCCCGTATAGACGGTTGGGCTGTAGGTATAGTAGCCAACCAACGCAAGATCGTGAAAAGCAAGAAAGGTGAGATGCAGATGGGTGGTGTAATCTATTCCGACTCTGCCGACAAAGCCGCGCGCTTTATCATGAACTGCAACCAGAAGAAGATCCCGTTGGTGTTTTTACAGGACGTATCCGGCTTTATGGTAGGCAGCAAAGCTGAGCATGGCGGTATTATTAAAGATGGTGCCAAAATGGTGAATGCTATGGCCAACTCGGTAGTGCCTAAATTTACCATACTTATCGGTAACAGCTACGGCGCAGGCAACTACGCCATGTGCGGAAAAGCGTACGACCCACGCCTGATTTATGCCTGGCCTACGGCACAACTGGCAGTAATGAGCGGTGCTTCGGCTGCCAAAACGTTGCTTCAGATTCAGGTATCGGCACTAAAGGCAAAAGGAGAAGAAATTACACCAGAGGCAGAGCAGGAGCTGCTGGAGCGTATTACAGCAAAGTATAACGAAGAACTTTCGCCGTATTATGCAGCCGCACGTTTATGGGTAGATGGCATCATCGATCCGATGGAGACGCGCAAAGTAATTTCTATGGGTATAGAGGCCGCTAACCACGCGCCAATCGAGAAGCCGTATAACGTAGGGGTTATCCAAACATAAATAAAGAATTAAAAATCATGAATTAGAAATTGGAGTATACTAGAGAAAGTATGTGGGTAAACCTCTTTCTAATTTCTAATTTTGAGTTTCTAATTGATATTGTATAGTGACGAAGAACGAAATAAAGGCGCTTATCTCGCTGTTGGATGATAATGACTACGAGGTAGCGTCGCATGTGGAGAGGCAGATAGTTGCGTTAGGCGAAGGAATAATCCCTTATCTGGAGGAGGAGTGGGAGGAAACTCTGAACTCTGATCTTCAGAAAAAGATCGAAGACTTAATCCACAACCTGCAGTTTGACGGCCTTATGGCCCGAATGAAAGACTGGAAGGAACGAGGTGGGACAGATCTGCTGGAGGGGATGTATTTGGTAAATTCATACTTATATCCGGATGTAGAGTATGCCAATATCACCAAAACCATAGACCAGCTGTACTTCGATACCTGGACGCACATGAAAGAGGAGATGCACCCTTACGATCAGGTTAAGGCGCTGAATAATGTGCTGTTCAGAGAGAAACGTTTCACGGCGAACACCAAGAACTTTCATTCTCCGGCCAATTCTATGCTGCACCTGGTGCTGGAAACAAAGCGTGGAAACCCGCTTACGCTTTGCGTGATCTACATGACGCTGGCTCAGCGCCTGGAAATGCCAGTATATGGCGTAAACCTGCCTAACCTGTTTATACTTACTTATAAGCTGGACGGGGTGCAGTTTTACATTAACGTGTACAACAAGGGCCTCATACTTTCTAAAGCAGATATCGACAATTATATCTTGCAGCTAAACCTGAATCCGATCGATATCTTTTATGAACCGTGCAGCAATTTAGATATTGTAAGGCGTGCCCTGCGTAACCTGGCTTTCTCTTTTGAGAAGATGAAAGACCCCGAAAAAGCAACAGAAGTGACAAAGCTACTTGCTGCTATAACCGACGAGGAACCTCCGGTTTAAAAATGCTCTAACATAAAAAAAGGCGGGCCAACTTAATAGTTGGCCCGCCTTTTTTTATGTTTTAATTAGTATTTCTTGATTAAACAGCCTGTAGCACGCTTGTCTCCGGCAGCAACGGGCCTGTTCGAAAGTACATCATCAATCACACCACGCAGGTAGTGGTTCTTAACTCCAGTCTCAACCTGAGGGTTATCATCAATTGCGCCTTTATATTTAAGTACAAAACTATTACCGGTGTTGTGTAGCACAAAAACCTCCGGAGTTTTGGTAGCTCCAAACTGGTTGCTGATCTTCTGGTCGTTATCAGCCAGGTATGGAAAGCTATAGTTTTTGGCACCCATTGCCTCCAATGTTTCAGTTCCCTCACCTGCACCTGGATTTACAAAAATAAATTGTACGCCTCTGTTGGAATAGGTACTGGCAAGAGTAACCAAACGATTCTCATATAATTTTGCGTAAGGGCATTGGTTGTTGGTAAATACCAGCACTACCGTTTTGGCACTTGCAAAATCACTCAGTGATACAGTTTGATTATTGGCACCCTGCAATGTAAAGTTCGCAACCTTATCACCTAACTGGTAACCTCCGCTCTGTGCAAAGGCAAATACATTTAACATGACGGCGGCGGCAAATGCGGCAAAGTATTTCATGACTTTAGGTATTTGTTTAATTTAAGTTTGTGTATCGTTGATGCAGTAAGTTAGTACGTGGTTTTGCAGAAACTCGTATTTAATATGGTACAATTTACTTATTTCAGCGGTTATTACCTGCCCTTCCAGCACATTTTGATCACTGCCAGGAGATAAAATCAGGTTGTCTTTAAAAATCAACTGTTTACGGCTGTACAATTTATATAATGTTTCTTTGGCGCTCCAATAAAGGCAGGTTCTGTTCTCGTCAGTTGCCGTAAACTCTTTTTCTGCTTCATTTAAAAACTTATTAGCCACCCGTAGCGCCTTTTGCGATAGTAGTTCAATATCTATGCCAACCTCATACTTACTAGAGATAATAACAGCTGCAAAACAAGGCGAATGGGAAATAGAAATGCAAAGTTGTTGGTCTTCAAAGTATGGCTTGCCGTTTTCATCTTTCTTAAGAAAGGCAGGAGCGGAGGTAAATTGCTTCAGTAAAGTATAAGCTAACACTCGACTTGCTAGCCATTCCTTTTTGCGTTTGTCGTGCACCTGTGCTATTTGGGTACAGTCTACATGGGGTGGTAAAAGGGTAAGCAACTCCTCTAGCGGCTCTTCGGTTTGCCAGATGCCTAGTAAGGTGTGCGGATTTGGTTGCTGTATTTGTAAGAGTGGCATAGGCAATAAACTGGCAAGCGGCAGGTTTTATAAGTATGGGCACGCTTTGTTAGGCTATATTGTTGTAAATTTAGCTAAAATTTAAGACTCAGAAATAATTGGCAATGGCCAGCAAAATACAAGTACAAAAAATAGCCAGCTTAACCGGCCACCGCGACTGCATTTATACTTTAGAGCGAAGCGGAGAGGATAGTATTTTCTTCTCGGGTGCAGGCGATGGTATGGTAGTAGCCTGGAACCTGAACGATCCTGAAAACGGTGAGTTGATGGCTAAAATGACCAGTTCTGTTTACGCCCTGCGCTATGTGCCGGAGCGCAACCTGCTGCTGATAGGCCAGAACCACGTAGGTGTGCAGGTAATAGACCTGGCAAACAAGCAGATACTAAAGTCTGTGCCACTGCCTAAAGTTGCCATTTTTGATATAGCTTATTCTTTAGAAAAAGTTTATGTAGCCTTGGGCAATGGGGCAGTTTGTGTGCTTAACAGCCATACTTTTGAACTTGAAACCATCATCCGTAAATCTGACCAAAGTGCCCGTTGCCTGTCTTACAACAAGTTTACTGGCGAATTAGCTGTTGGCTATAGCGATAATGTTGTTCGTGTTTTTGATGCTACAAGTATGGCGGTAAAGTATGAGTTAAAGTCTCATGCAAACTCTGTTTTTACAGTGGCTTATACTTCTGATGGAAAGTTATTACTTACGGGCAGCCGCGATGCACATCTGCGTGTTTGGGAGGCTGAAAATCAGTACAAAGAACGCGGCTACCTGATTGCGCATATGTATGCCATTAACCATATTGCCTTTAGCCCAGATGGCCGCTATTTTGCTACCTGTAGCATGGATAAGTCTATCAAGATATGGGATGCCGAGACTTTTAAGTTGCTGAAAGTGATAGACAAAGTTCGGAATGCGAGCCACGGTACATCGGTTAATAAATTATTTTGGTCGGCTCACAAGAATCAGTTAGTTTCGTGTAGCGATGACCGCACCATTTCGGTTTGGGATATAAATTTAGGTTTGAATTATGAAGATTACACCATTAGAGATCAGGCAAAAAACGTTTGAGAAGGCATTTAGAGGACTAGATAAGGATGAAGTAAACGCGTTTTTGCTAACCCTTTCGCAGCAGTGGGAAAAACTGCTGGATGAGAATAAGGATCTGCGCATGAAACTGGACGCGTCGCACCGCGAAACCCAGAAACTGCGTGAGGTGGAGTCGTCGCTATACAAAACACTGAAAACTGCCGAAGATACTGGTAACAGTATTCTGGAGCAGGCTACTAAATCTGCAGAACTTAAAGCACGTGAGGCAGAGTTAAAAGCTAATGAACTGCTGAACCAGGCCCGCAACGAGGCGCGCCAGCTGCTAGAGCAGGCCAAAAGAGAATCAGAGAAACTGGTGGCTGAGATGCAGCAGGAAGTAAAAGCCTTGGAGCAGGACTATATGCGCATGGAAAGCCATCTGGATACCATGGTGCGTGACCTGAAGAACCTTGCCAATGAGGCATTGGAGAAGGCAGAGCGTACTAAATCCAAACCTAAGAGCGATACTAACAGTATTCTTTCAAGAGCGGCTGGTGTTCGTGTTGACAACACCGAGCTATTAAAAAACCTGAAAGAAATGAATACTGTGAAAGAAACATATGTACTGCCGGAGTCTACGGCTGCCAACGCGCCTGTAGCTGTAAGAAATGGTAATGGCTACGAACCTTTTGGCGACCCTGCTCCAGATGTAACGCAACCAAACGAGGTGCCAACGCCGGTTACTCCAGTTCCTAATATACCTTCTCCTGAAGTAGAACCAGTAGAGCCTGATTACCCGGGTCGTGTACCAGCACCGGATATTGAGCAACCGGTACCTGAAATTAAACCTGTAACGCCCGACAAACCAGAAATACAACCTCCTTTGACTGAGCCATCACGCAATGCCTATGCAACTAACGGTGCTGCTGTAAAGCAAGGCGGCGGTTCTTTCTTCGACGAGATAGGTTAAGTTAAGGATGGGGCAGATTGCACTGGAGGGCATGGAGTTCTTTGCCTTCCACGGGTTTTACGACGAGGAGCAGCGTATTGGTAATAAGTATGGCATCGACCTGATTATTAACACGGACCTGCGCCGCGCCGCCGAATCTGATAACCTAGATGAAACGGTAAACTATGAAGTACTGTATAAGTTGGTGCTGGAGGAGATGAAAATTCCGGCCCGCCTGCTGGAGCACCTCGGTCACCGCATCATCGACAAAGTATACGAACGTTTCCCGTTTGTGCAGTCAGTTAAAGTTAACGTGTATAAATTTAACCCACCGCTTGGCGGCATTTGTAAATGGGCCAAGGTTAGCCTAGAGGAAGCAAGGTAATTAATACTTTAAGAAATATGTAGAAGCAGCTGGTTCAGGAGATGAGCCAGCTGTTTTTGTTTTATAATACTGTGGTCCAACCACCCTTAGCCCCGCTGCAAGCGAGTACCAGCGAATATTTGTAGGGACAGGTCGTGACCTGTCCGGGGAATGGCCGATGCTATAAAACTGAAATGTTGTCTAAAGCACGATACCAGCACGTGTAAAACATACCCTTGTCCCTCTCAAGAGGGGAATTTCTGAATAAGGTGGAAGTGTGTACATCTCTTTTCAGAGCTTCCGTTTAACCTCCCTTTACCAAGATCCTTCACAGGATGACAAAAAGATAAGCTGCTATAAAACAAAAGCAGCTGAAACAGTAGGTAAAATGCCCCGCCCTTTATAAGGAGGTATAAGGGATGGTTGGACCCGGTACTACAGAAAACCTAGACCAACCTCAATAACTCAGCAGCAGCAGCAAAGGCAGACTTTTGCCCATTCTTCACTTCCTCAGCTGTACTTTGTAATTGCTCCTTTACCTGCTGATGACCATAAAAGTTATCCTCTAAGCCCTGGCGGATAGCTTCATACATCCACTGCAGGTTTTGGTCACGGCGCTTTTTATCGAAGAAACCGTTGCTTTGGGTAAGTTTTAAGTAATCAGCGATGGTTTGCCAGATAGTGTTAAGGCCTGTATTTTGTAAGGCAGAGCAGGTACTAACGCGCGGTACCCAACCTGAGGCACCAATAGGGTAAAGGTGCAGGGCATTCTGATACTCGACTTTGGCAGAAGTAGCTTTGCCTGTGTTGGAGCCGTCGGCTTTGGTTATGGCAATGGCATCGGCCATTTCCATAATGCCTCGTTTTATACCTTGCAGTTCATCCCCGGCACCGGCCAGCATCAGTAGCAAAAAGAAATCAACCATGGCATGCACGGCCGTTTCTGACTGGCCCACACCTACGGTCTCCACAAAAATAGTGTCAAATCCGGCAGCCTCGCAAAGTATAATGGTTTCACGAGTGTTCTTAGCCACGCCACCCAGCGATTTGCCAGCCGGTGAAGGACGTATATATGCCTGCGGGTTCATGGAGAGTTCTTCCATGCGGGTTTTATCACCGAGTATACTTCCGCCGGAACGCTGGCTGGTGGGGTCTATGGCTAATACGGCTAACTTTTTCCCTTGCTCTTTAATTAGATAGGTGCCAAATGCTTCAATAAAAGTACTCTTGCCTACGCCTGGCACACCCGTAATGCCTATTCGCACAGAAGTACCAGCATGCGGTAATACAGCATCAATAACCTGCTGCGCCAACTCTTGGTCAGACGATAGCCTGCTCTCTATAAGTGTAATTGCACGACTCAGCAGGACGCGATCACCGGCAAGTATGCCTTGTACATATGTATCAGCGCTGAATCGTTTAGCCAAAGTCTGTAAGTTTTAAGGTTGAGGAACTACTACAAATTTAAGGTTTATCAACAGATTCATTTAAAGAAACATCAATAATATAAGTTTCGCTATATAAAAGATCAAATATTTTTGTGGATATATATGGAAATGAAATCTAAAAGCTAGAAATTGCATTCAAATTGACGGCTTCATAAAATGTTGAAGTTTAAATAGTTTACCATTAACACCTCTGAGGCCCCGTCAGTAAGACCTAATCAGAAAATATATTTAATACATCTACCAACTTTTATGAAAAAATTGTTGATGCTGGCTGCTGCCTTTGCAGGTATACAGGCAGGTGCACTGGCGCAAACAGAACTTAACAGCTTCTCGGTAACTGGCCGTGGAGGCGTAATGAACACTTTCGTTCACGACTACCAGGCAATTGGGGTTAACCCTGGCAATTTAGGCCGTAGCACATCTATTGTATCGTTTACTATTGCTGAGGGTGGAGTGGGAGCCAGTACACAGGCAATGAACAGAACCACTTTGAACCGCTTTATTGAGGCAGCCGAGAATAACGAGCTCACCCTTGCAGCACGCCGCGATCTGGCAAAAGCGTTTACCAGCGATAACGTATTAAACGCTGGCGCAGACCTAAACACATTTGCTATTTCCATTAACCTGCCAAAGTTTGGTGGCCTTGCTATTAGCAACCGCCAGCGCGCCTTAAGCCATGTAGCATTTAACAAAAATTTCTCTGAGTTGATGTTTCTGGGGCAGGAGGCGGAGCTGTATAAGCAGTTTAGCCCGGGGCAAACAGTGTTTGTGTCACAGTTATTCGAAGGCACCGAGATAAAGGCGTCGTGGGTAAACGAGTGGAACATTGCCTATGGCCGTAAGATCATAGACTTGCCAGCACTTAATATCTACGGTGGTGCCGGATATCGTTATATACAAGGTATGGCGCTGTACGAGTTTAGCTCCAAAGCTGGTGAGGTAAAAGCCTATAGTGCTGCCTCGCCTGTGTTGGATATAGACTACGGTGACTATCTAAACGATCCTAAATTTACTTACAATGATGCAGATAAGCTTTTAAGCCCTGTTGGACGTGGGCATGGGTTTGATGTAGGTTTATCAGCAGAGATAGTGAAGATAGTGAAGGTAGGTTTATCTGTAACAGACATTGGTAAAATGACCTGGACAGAGAACCTGCTGCAGGCTCAGGACAAAGGCTTTAAGCTGCCAGAAGTAGATGGCTCAGAAGAGTATGATTTTGAGGATGCTGCAGATATGGCAAAAACGATAATCGACAGTGCTCTAGTGTTTAGCCCAGTAAGTGAGTTATCAACGGACCTGCCTACGCGACTAAGAGCTGGTGTTGGGGTAAAATTAGGCGAAAGAGTTGAGGTGGGCGTAGATTATGTGCGTGCGCTAAATAATGCTCCGGGCAACATTTCAGAAGATTTTATCGGACTTGGGCTTGATGTGAAGCCGCTTTCATTTTTCCGTTTAAGTACGGGTGTAACTACTGGTGCAGGCGATAAATTTAACCTGCCGCTTGGCTTTGCAATTGTAACACCTGTGTATGAGTTTGGTGTAAGTACCCGAGATGTTACTGCACCATTTACCGAAAACAACCCAGGCGGTTCTTTTGCCATGGGATTCCTTAAATTTAAGATTGGTAAGCCAAAAGTATTGTAACTAACTTTAATTTAAGCTATTGCTAAGTATAAAGCAGCAGCGCCAGCCTTTGTTAAGGCTGGCGCTGCTGCTTTATACTTAGTTTATACTTTGCTTCGCTAAGCCATGTGGGAAGTTAGGCAAACCGAGATCACTTTTCTGCTTGCCCAAATGAAAGCCATTATCTATGTAGTCGCTGGTCTTACCTTTTGCATTTGGGTTATTGATCACTCCTAGGTAATAGTTGTCTTTTCTGGCAACATAAATCTTACCATCAGGCCCCAACTGGAGCGCGCCTATACTAGGGCTGCCAGAGGTAGCCACTACCGTAGCTGATTTGGCGATAGCCTCTGCACTGCCGGCTCTTAAATCAAACTGTACAATCTGTGCCTTATTCATCTGGCCGTTATTAGTAGTACCGTAAAGTTTGCTGCCATCCGGCGAGAAGGCTACACCATAAGCCTGCGAAAAGCCCTTTAAATGTATAGGATCTGATATTTTGCCTGTGCTGCGATCAAACTTTAGTATCTCGAAACTGCTGTCGTCGTTCCAAAGCGCTGCTGCCAATCGGTTACCGTCTGGTGATGGTACTAAATAGCCGATAGCTTTCCGGTTGGGGCCGCCATGCACTATGCCTACCATACTCATTACAGGTTCTGTGGCCACTCCGTTAGTATCTACCAAGTAGGCCATGTAACCGTTGCTGTTCCAGCGGTGTGCGAGCAACCACCAATCGCGGCCATTGCTGTGGCGCACAGCCGTTAACTTTTCTGTGGCAGGGGCAATCATGAAGTTGTTACGGGTAACAATATCGCCGTTGCCGTTGTCCTTGCTCATATCCACCACACTGTAGCGTAGCCCGTTGCTCTGCGCCTGTATGTCTGTAGTAAAAATATAATAGATAGCTTCGTTGCCTGGTTTAGGAAGTATAAGTGCCGATTGGGTAGAAGATTTACCACCCATCAAGCCGTTTCCGTTTGGCATAACTTTGTGATCACGGTTCCATACGGTGATGCCGTTGGTGTATAGCAACAGGTTGCCGTCTTTATCTGAAAGCGAAGCGCTGCCCTCCTCTGTAAACAAACGGCTTGAGGTAGCTGTAGGAGTTCCATTCTCAAATACGACACCGGCACCTTTGCCAAAGTACCAGTTGTTTTTTTCGCCTTGCGCAGCTGCAGAAAGTGTTGTTAGGGCAAATATAGCTGCTGATGCTAAATGTCTAAATCTTATCATAGCAATAGTATAAACGTCTGTTACGCCAAGAAAGTACAAATGCAGTGCCAAGTATAAAGCTGTAGCGGCTGGTAAGTATAAAATAACAGAAGCAGGCCGTTTTTGCCTGCTTCTGTTATTTTATACTTATTTACTATAACTAGTTCTGCAATGTAGAGTCTCCTGCCAGTACATCGTTTATGTGTGATGAGTCTGCACCTGTACCAGGTTGATCACCAGAGATGTCAACACCTGTTTTTTGAGCATCTTCTGTAGACTCAGGTGGCATTTCGGTATTTTCGCCATATTCTTCGCTACCACAAGATGCAAGCAGCAGGGAAGATGAGAAAAGTACCGCCGCCAAGATATTTATTTTCTTTTTCTTAGCTGTCAAATTTTTATACTCTTAGTAATACGAGCTTCAGGAGCATTTATTTGCAGAAAATGCGAGTTAACAGTGTTAGGTTTTTTTTAATTCTCCTGCAGTGTAGCCTCCTTTTCGGTTTGCTTGTACAGGTTGGGATACTGCGAAAGCAGGCGCAGCAAAACTCCGTTGGTCCAGCCAAAACCATCTTGGTTCGGGTACTCGCCACCGCCAGCTTCCAAAGTGATGTTCTCCACGTTATACTTTTCCATCAGCTTACCGGTAGCCAAGTATACTTCATTGTTCAGCAGCGCCCAACTTTGCGCAATATCCTCGGCCAAATCTTTGTAGCCGTAGTTTTGCAGTGCCTGTATGGTTAGCCATTGCAGCGGAGCCCAACCATTAGGTGCATCCCACTGCTGGCCGCTTTTGTTTAAAGTAGTAACCACACCACCCGGACGCAGGAAGTCGTTTTGAATTTTTTCGGCAACGGATTTGGCATGTTTTCGCTTTACCATGTTAAAGTATAGCGGGTACACAGCTGCAAGGCTTGGTATGTTAGTTATACTTTGTGTTTTAATGTTGTAATCATAAAAGAAGCCATCTTTCTCGCTCCAGTTATACTTTAAAACAGCATCACGACGTGCTTTAGCCAGCTTCTCATACTTTCGTGCTTCATCGCGGTTACCCCCAAGAACAGCCATCTCCTGCAGCATCAGCTCCATGTGGTAGAGTAGGGCATTTAGGTCTACAGGAATGATGTTGGTAGTTTGGATGGTACTGATGTTTTGGCCATCGGCGAACCAGCGTGTGCTAAAGTCCCAGCCTGATTCTGCTGCGGCTCTTATGTCGCGGTAAACTTCCTGGGGTAATCTGTTCGAGTGCTTAGCTAGTTCTACATCTTCTAGGTATGATTCAGGACGTGGAGCAGGGCTGTCGTCCCAATAGCGGTTAAGTATGCTACCGTCGGGCATGCGTACTACGCGGCGGTAAGCAGGATTTGCCACGGATAAGGTTTCGGCACCCATCATCCAGAAGTCATACTCTTTTTGCAAAGCCGGAGCATATTTTTGCAGCACCTCCCTGCCTTTTTGCTGTGCCAGCACCCGCAGCATAAGTGCGTAAAACGGAGGTTGTGAGCGGCTAAGGTAATAGGTGCGGTTGCCGTTCGGTATATGTCCAACGGTATTGATCAGGTGCGTGAAGTTATCTACCATACTTTGGATAAGATCTGTATGCTTGCTGGCTTGCAGCCCAAGCATGGTAAAGAAGCTGTCCCAGTAGTAAATCTCCCGGAACCTGCCACCTGGCACAATGTAAGCGTGCGGCAAAGGTATAAGCGAACCTTTATCGACGCCAGGCTGACGAGTAAGTATAGGCCAGAGCCGTTCTATATGCTGTGTTACAGAGTGGCTGGAGTCGGTGGTGAAACCTGTTGCAGGTTGTGGCGGTAACTCAAAGTGCTCGAGTATAAAAGCCTTCAGGTTAAACCCAGGCTGTTGTTTTTGCTGCTGGTAAGCTTGCAAAATTACATCTGGAGCGGCCAAAGGTGTACAATCCGGAAACGTTTTAGAGTCCGGGAAAACGCGCTGCAACTGCACTTGCTCAAACAGCTCTCCCAAATCTTGAGCAGGATGGTAAAGCTTCTGCGCCTGGGTAGGCTGCAGGGTAGTAAGGGTGAAAGGTAAAACTAGCAGAAGGTATAGTCTCTGAATGTTAAAAATATACTTCATACTTTGCGTGGTTTGGCGTGAGATAAAGCACTAGATTTTTCTTACGCAAGCCAGCTGCAAAGCGACAAGTATACTAACGGTAAGGATACCGCACAAACGAAACCTGCCCCATGGCATCTTTTTCATACTTGGCTACAGCAAATTCTTGAAATCGTGCTTCAAAGTTCTCAGTGCCAGGGTATACTTCGGAGGGTAAGGGTTTAGTATTCAGAAAGTAATATATTTTGGTGGTGCCATACTTTGTGTGTGGCATCAGTTCTCCGTAGGCTTGCATTTCCTGCCAAAGCGTGTCGTTTACACTAACGGCATAGATTCTGATAATTGGGCCGGTGTTATTTTCGTTGCGGTAAAATGCTTCTTCTTTAAAATCGCCCTTCAGATCATCTACACCAGGTATGGAAATGGTATCGTAAATAAACCAGGCAATAAGAACTACTGATATAAGTATAAGGATGTGTTTTAGTTTCATGGCTTAAGTATAACGATGGCTAAACAGTGATTAAATGGTTTTGTTTTTCCTTTTGATGAAGGAGAAGAGCAAAATGCAAACAATAGCTGGCAGCCCCACCCATAATATTTCGCTCTTGATTACCCGCAAGCCCCACTCGCTAAAGAAGTTGCTGATGCCATGGCTTTATTTTGTTCTAAGTGTGAAGGTAAGAATAAAGCTATAGATGGGGTAATCGTGGCTAAATTAATAAACGGCTACTGCCGGTATTAAAAGTATGAATCCGCAGCTGAGGCAAGTCAACTGCGGATTCATACTTATAGCTTCTAAACTTTTAGCTCCCTAACTCTTCACTTGATCCATCAGCTTTTCCAGAATATTCTGTGCTGCTACCGAAATAATAGTGCCTGGGCCGAAAACACCTACAGCGCCAGCCTGGTATAAAAAGTCATAGTCTTGTGCCGGAATCACGCCCCCAACTATAACTAAAATATCTTCACGATCTAGCTTACGAAGCTCCTCGATGAGTTGCGGTACCAGCGTTTTGTGCCCGGCTGCCAGGCTGCTTACGCCTACCACGTGCACGTCATTTTCGGCGGCCTGCATGGCTACTTCGGCTGGGGTCTGGAACAGTGGTCCTATATCCACATCAAAGCCGAGGTCGGCGAAGGAAGTAGCAATTACTTTGGAGCCGCGGTCGTGGCCATCCTGGCCCATTTTAGCAACCATGATGCGTGGACGGCGGCCTTCGAGCTCTTCAAACTGATCGGCCAAGGCTTTGGCACGTTGGAAGTTTTCGTCGTCGGTTATTTCTGCTGAATACACTCCTGAAATGGCTCTGATTACTGCTTTATGTCTGCCGTATACTTTTTCTAATGCATCTGAAATCTCGCCTAAAGTGGCGCGGTGGCGTGCTGCTTCAACTGCAAGGTCAAGCAGGTTTTCCTGCCCTGACTGAGCTGCTGTTGTTAAAGCATCTAGTGCCTTAGTTACGGAGGCTTCATCACGGGTTTCTTTTACATTGGCCAAACGGCGCAACTGCGATTCACGCACTGCTGTGTTGTCAATATCCAGAATGTCGATTTCCTGCTCTTGTAGCGGTTTATACTTGTTGACACCAACAATAATGTCTTTACCTGAGTCGATACGGGCTTGCTTGCGGGCAGCGGCCTCTTCGATGCGCATCTTTGGTAAACCGGTTTCGATAGCTTTCGCCATACCGCCTAGTTCTTCCACTTCCTGAATTAGTGCCCAGGCTTTGTGAGCCAACTCGTGCGTAAGCGCCTCTACGTAGTAAGAGCCACCCCACGGGTCTACAACTTTCGCGATGTTTGTTTCCTGCTGCAGGTATATTTGGGTGTTACGCGCAATGCGCGCTGAGAAGTCCGTTGGCAAGGCAATAGCTTCGTCCAAAGCGTTGGTGTGCAAACTTTGCGTACCACCTAAGGCAGCAGCCAAGGCCTCCACACAAGTGCGGGTCACGTTATTGAACGGGTCCTGCTCGGTTAAGCTCCAGCCAGAAGTTTGGCAGTGTGTTCTTAAAGCCAGCGATTTTGGGTTTTTCGGGTTAAACTGTTTAATCAGCTTGGCCCACAGCATACGTGCGGCTCTCATCTTGGCAATCTCCATAAAGTGGTTCATACCAATAGCCCAGAAAAACGACAGGCGCGGCGCGAAATCATCAATATCCATACCTGCCTGCAAACCGGTACGCACATACTCCAGGCCATCCGCCAAAGTATAAGCCAGTTCAATATCTGCTGTAGCTCCGGCCTCCTGCATGTGGTATCCCGAAATAGAGATGGAGTTAAAGCGCGGCATCTTTTTAGAAGTATACTCAAAAATGTCGGCGATGATTCTCATGCTTGGCTCCGGTGGGTAGATGTAGGTGTTACGCACCATGAACTCCTTCAGGATATCGTTCTGGATAGTACCACTCAGTTGCTCCGGTTTCACACCCTGCTCTTCGGCGGCTACAATGTAAAAGGCCATAATTGGCAACACGGCACCGTTCATCGTCATGGATACCGACATCTGGTCCAGCGGAATCTGGTCGAAGAGGATTTTCATGTCTTCCACGGAGTCGATGGCCACACCGGCTTTGCCTACATCGCCTACCACACGGGGGTGGTCGGAGTCGTAGCCACGGTGCGTAGCCAAGTCGAAGGCTACTGAAAGACCCTTTTGCCCTCCGGCCAGGTTGCGGCGGTAAAAGGCGTTAGATTCTTCAGCTGTAGAGAAGCCGGCGTACTGGCGGATGGTCCAAGGCTTTTGCACATACATGGTGCTGTAAGGGCCACGCAAGTATGGCGGCAGGCCAGCGGCAAAATCCAGGTGCTCAAAGTGGGCGGCATCCTCCGCAGTATAAAAGCTCTTCACTTTTATCTGCTCCGGTGTTTTCCATACTTTCGCATCAGCGGGTGCAGGGCTGCCATTTGCCGCAGCTACTTTGTTTATATCTATTTTAGAAAAGTCAGGCTTCATATTTTAATTTTGAATGAGTGATGGAGTGAATGAGTGAATCTTTAATCAATTCATTCGCTCATCAAAATTCAGTCTTACCTTTTATAGTTTAGAATGAGTTTATAAGTGTAAAAAAAAGTCACTCAACCACCCATTCAGTTATTATCTAACTGGCATGCTCGGATGTTATCACCCAACGGCCATCCAGCTTTTTCCATACCTGCGACGAAACACCACCCATCAAGCGTTTGCCGTCCAACTCAATCTTCCAGCGGAACACAAAGTATACAGCTTCTTTAGAAACCTGCTCGATGTGCAGCGGCTCGTACGAATAAACACCCATTTTGCTACGGTCTTTAAAGTCCTGCAGGAACATATCGTATACTTCCTGATAGCCTTTATCGGTGCCGTTCTTGCTTATCCAAAGCATCTCCGGAGAGTTCCAGTAAAAAGTCATGGCTGTTTCAAGGTCGCCTTTGTTCCAAGCGGAAATCTGTCCTTCCAGAGCTTGTTTTACTTCTTGTACGGCATCGCCTTTGGGCATGGTAAAAGCAGAAAGTATAGTTGCAGTAGCCATTGCTAATATTGTTAACGTGATTGTTCGCATGCGTTAATTTTCTTCTCCGTTGTATAGGCGCCTCTGGACTAACTCCAGTATGGTAGACATATCGCAATCTTCGAAAATGAACTCCTGGTAACCATTAGCCACCATTTCATCTTTCATATGCTGCGGATCGTCGGCAAGTATAATGGTGGGCTTTGCATGGTGGTTGCGAAGCCGTGGGCCAAACTCCCGAACGTAAGCTGCTTCTGAAGATGATACGATCATTACCTCAGCAGAAGTACTCTCCAGTTTCTCGGAGGCTTCTTCTACGGTGGTAAACTGCTGTACGTGTGTCTCGAAGCCGGCGCAAGAGAAGAACTCCTGGGCAAAAGTAGCATTGATGTGGCGCTGTACTGCTTCTCCGATAACTGCGATAATTGCTTTCGGACGTCGCTGCAGCTTACGCAGGTGCAATTCTGTGGCCATTCGCATTACCTCTGTTGGGTAAGCTGCACGGGTTGTGTCAAAGATATCGCTTTGGATAAGCTCTTCCGGGTCGTAGTCTATTGCCTCTTTTGGGTTCGGGTACTTATTTGTGCCTACCAAAACCTCACGTCCTGTGGCTATGTTCCGGAACTTGCGGCGACTAATCTCTGTGATGGTGCCAAGTATAAAGCCTTCGTCATAGGCAGCCTCAAAACCTCCGCGTTCCTCTACTTCTTTAAATAACTTCCAAGCTTTAGTAGCCAATGAGTTGGTAAGCGACTCCAGGTAATAAGATCCTGCAGCAGGATCTATGGCTTTGTCTAGATAGGCTTCCTCTTTAAGTATGATAGAAACATTGCGGGCAATGCGCTCCGAAAACTCATCAGACGCTTGGAAAGTGCTGTCGTAAGGTGTAACGGCCAGAGAATCGCAGCCTGAAATAACTGCAGCCATAGCTTCGGTTGTGGTACGCAGCATGTTCACGTACGGGTCGAGGGTAGTCTGGTACCAGCTGGAGGTAACGCTATGGATACGCAAGCTTGCGGCAAGTTCTGGTTTAGCACCATAAGCCTCTACCACGGCAGCCCATAGCAAGCGCAAAGCTCTCAGTTTAGCTATCTCGAAAAAGTAGTTTGTGCCTGATGCCATTAGAAACTGCATGTTAGCCAGCACAGTTTCCAGCGGGGCACCTGCATCAGTCAGTTTGTTTATATAAGCTACAGCTGCGTTTAGCGTATAAGCCACTTCTTGAGTAACAGACGCACCAATCCCGCTAAAACTAGTACCGCTCACGGTAATACCATAAAAGTCCTGACTGTTTTTTGCCAGGTTAAGCACTTCTATAATAGCATTGCTTTCATCTTCGGTTATAGTGCTTTTAACGGTTACGGGGTCAAAATTTATAAAGCCATGCAGGTTCTGGGGCAATACCTGGCGCTGCTCTAACGCTGTATACAGGCGCTGCAGAAACTGCTGCGGCTGCTCTTTTAAAGTATAACTGATGCTATACTTCGCCAGATCTATACTTTCGATAAGATAGGCGGCATCCAAATCAGTGTGGCTCTGAAGTATAAAATGTATCCCATCTGCTCCGCGCGAAAGAGCATCAGCTGCTTTGTCTATGGCTGCTCTACCGTTTCCTGTAACGTTAACTTCCTGAATGTTTTTCCAGGTGTTGTCGGTGGTTTTGCGGCCACGCAGGTACGGGAACTGGCCAGGTTGCTGCTTTAAAGTGGGCAGGTTGGCAATATCGTCTTTCGCGTAAAATGGCTTGATAGCGATATTTTCGTAGGTGTGCCAGGTAAGGCTTTCGAGAGGTGTTTCGCGCAGGTCTTTCTGTGCTTTATGCTCCCAGTCAGCCGCTGTGGCCGGGTTGAATTCTGAAAATAGCTTCTGCTCTTCCGTCATCGTGCTGTTGTTGTATTTTGATGTAAAGATAATCTTTTCTGCGTAAGGTTTTAGTGCTGCAGGAGCTGTATATCTTCTAAAAGCTATACTTTAGTTAATCTGGTCCATGTATGCCTGGTAAACCCAGTAACCGATGAGCAGCCATATGATTACAATAACTGCTGCCATTATATAATTTGGCTTCCGCTCCAGTATTTGCTCCTGGGCCTGCTTTCTGTACTGCTCCAGCACACGGGGCGGTATTAATTTTATAGAAAGCCAGATGCCTAGCGGCAGTATCAGCAAATCATCAAGATAACCTATTATAGGTATAAAATCCGGAATCAGGTCGATTGGGCTGAAGGCGTAGGCTACCGTAACAATAAGTACTACTTTTGCGGCAAAAGGCACCCGTGGGTCTCTGGAGGCGAGGTATAAAGTATAAATGTCTTCTTTAAGTTTTTTTACTATCTCTTTCCATTTCCGAAGCATAGTAGTTTGTACGGGAGATTTGTGGTTTTGGAAGACTTCAGTAGTGATTCTTAGCTTTTGCTTATTTTATACTTTATAACTGCTGCTCTTTGGAGCTACTGCCTTTCTTCAGTCTTATTTGTCTATTTTTCATTTTTGGCTTTGGTTAGCTACTAGGCTGGGAGGCCTCGTTTCTCTGCATCGCTGCTGTTTTCCGGAGGTAGAGCTCAGCCGAAAAGCTGGCTAATAACTAGAAAACTTCATTGATCAAGAAAGTATAAAAGAATTAAGAAGGGCATTACAAATAAAACCCACTCATACTTCCAACATTACATCTAACTCATTATCTTCATACTTCCCTTACTACAAAGTAAACTGATGAGCACAAAACGAATTATACTAGCCGTACTAGGCTTGCTAACGGCTCCTGCCATGGCACAGGATGCCAAGCTGCTGGCCAAAGCAAATACCCTGGCAGATAAAATAGAGCCGCAGGTAATAGAATGGCGCCGCGACTACCACCAGCATCCGGAACTGGGCAACCGTGAAGTAAAAACCGCAGAGAAAATAGCAGAACACCTTAAAAAGCTGGGCCTCGAGGTTGAAACCGGTGTAGCTAAAACCGGTGTGGTAGGTGTACTGAAAGGCGGAAAACCCGGGCCTGTAATTGCCTTAAGGGCAGATATCGATGGACTGCCCGTCACAGAGCGTGCCGATGTGCCTTTTGCCTCGAAAGCCAAAGGCGTTTATAATGGGCAGGAAGTAGGGGTAATGCACGCCTGCGGCCACGACACACACATTGCCATGCTGCTAGGCGCTGCCGAAGTACTAACAAGTATGAAAGCTGATTTAAAAGGTACTGTGAAGTTTGTGTTCCAGCCGGCCGAGGAAGGACCGCCAGCCGGAGAGGAGGGAGGCGCTGCCCTGATGGTAAAAGAAGGTGTACTGGAAAAAGGGCCCAAACCAGAGGTTATTTTTGGTCTGCACATCAACTCTCAAACAGAGGTTGGTACTCTAAAGTATAGGCCTGCTGGTATTATGGCTGCAGCAGATGTTTTCACTATCAAAGTAAAAGGCAAGCAGGTACACGGAGCAAGCCCCTGGAACGGCGTCGATCCAATTGTGGTGTCAGCACAGATCATCAATGGTCTTCAAACTATCATCAGCCGCCAGACAGAGCTTACTGAAAATGGCGCTGTGATTACGGTAGGCCAGATACACGGTGGCGTGCGCAACAACATCATACCGGAAGAGGTGGTGATGGAGGGCACCATCCGTACACTCGATAAGGGAATGCAGCAAAAGATACATGATAAGATCAGACTTACAGCAACCAAAATCGCTGAAAGTGCCGGTGCTACAGCAGAGGTAGAGATAAGGGAGGCAGCAGCCTTAACATACAACGATCCTGCTTTAACAGAAAGAATACTGCCCACTTTGCATGCAACAGCCGGTAAAGACAAGGTGGTACTAATGAACGCCATGACCGGCGCCGAGGACTTTTCATACTTCCAGCAAAAGATTCCGGGGCTGTACCTGTTTGTAGGCGGCATGAAAAAAGGCCAGGATCCTGCTACTGCACCTGCACACCACACGCCAGATTTCTATATTGATGAAAGCGGAATGAAACTAGGCGTGAAGACCTTAACGAACCTTACGCTGAATTATATGAACAGCAAAAAGTAAAAAAAAGCGGAGCCTCAACAGTTCCGCTTTTTTTATTGGCTTGGCTATACTTTTCCTGCTACTCAAGCACCAGCTTACCTGCTTTCAATACTTGACCTGCATAAACGATATGGTACACATACATGCCAGCTGGCACACGTGCAGGGCGTACTATTGTGTTCTTACCTGCTTTTAGCTCAGAGGTAAAAATTTGTTGACCGTTGCCATTGTATATTTTCAGCTGGCTTCCGTGCAGCTTGTCTCCTTCCAATATAAGCTTATCTGCAGCAGGATTTGGGTACACATACAGGCTGATTTTGTCTGTCAAGTCTCCGGATGAAGTTGGCTGCTGTGCTCCGATGTATACATTCACAAAGTCCCAGCCATAGGCAAATTGATTTCGTGCGCTAGGGTTCATATTAATCCTGGAGGCCCCTCTTAAACCAATAATGTAAGGCTCGTTGCGTATTATATTTATAGTTGGGATTAATCTTAAAGTTATAGCCAGGCCATTAGCAGAGTCGCGGGCCGCAAATTCAGGGGTTGCCAGATCAAGTGTGTCTAAATCACTAAACTGCTTTGCGTACACAGGAAAAGTACTATTGGCTGTTTTCTCTACAAAGAACTCAAGCTTGAGCGTCTGTTCTTGTCTGGCATACACAGAGCCGTCGTAGTTTACGGTTAACTTGTCTCTGTTCAATAATTTTACAATAGGGTAATTTTGCCTTTCTCTCACTCTAATGCTTAAGTCAACTATGGTATATCCAACCGGCTGATCCCCTTTGTATTCTGTAATTTTAACGGCAATTGCATACTCGTCGAAACTGTCAGGGCCTATTTTAGGCGGCGTCTGCCAGTGCAGTTCTCCAAACTTATCAATGTATAACCCCGCAGGAACATGATAACCAGGCAGGTTCTGGGGTACAAAGTTTTCATCAGTATACTTAGGAGGGACCAGTTCATAAGTTAGTCGGTCGCCATCGGCATCGTAGGCAATCATATTCATTTTAAAAGGCTCTCCTACAAATGCCTCAAGAGGAGCGGGTACAATGATTTCTGCACTATTATAATTAACGCTTGTCTGACCGACTTTTACCTGCGAATAAATAAACTGGGTCATCTGATCAGAAGGGTGACCAGCATTTATAAGACTTGGATTTCTATTTATACCAATCCAGTACACCATGTAGTTACCGGGTGCAGCATAAGTGTATTCCCATTCAAAAATCTCAATGCTGTTGGAGTTAAGGTATGATATCTTTTTAGTATTAGGAACTGTAACCTGTGTAAGGTCGCCCATGCCTATTTGGACAACAGGATCATCTGCATTGGAATGGTCATCAGAAAATAAAGTAAACTTAAATTTATACTTCAGTGGGTTCTGCGGATCAACTTTATAGCTAAAGTAAGCTCCATTTATATGCGTGGCAGAAACAGAATTTGAAGCAAGCAGTATGGCAACTGCTAAGAGGAGTAAAAGTCTGGTTTTCATAGGCCTAGAGGTTTATGCACAATATACAATATTAACTGAAAATTAGATATGGATATTGTTGAAATTGTGCTAAAAGTATGGTAAAGACCGCTGTAGAATTTCTGTGTAAGAACTTACCTTGTTTGCTTGCTGTTGAGGAGGCTGGTAACTTTGCGCCAGATTTTACACAAATACATGAAACGAAATACCCTGCATTACATAAGTGGGCTTTTATTAGTGCTCGGCATAGGAGCCTGCCAGCGCACTTTTGTAGCCTCAACTAGCTTAACTAATACCGATGTTCCAGTCGATAACACCATCTCAGCAGACCCACAGATGGAGGCGCAGATACAGCCCTATCGCCAGGAAGTAACCGTTAAAATGTCGGAGGTTGTTGGTACAGCACCAAAGGCTTTGCAAAAAGGAGATTATGAGTCGCCGTTGGGTAATTTTGTAACAGACCTGCAGATAACGCAGAGCAAGCCGCTTTATAATAAGCCCATAAACCTATCGCTTACAACCAATGGCGGTTTACGTGTTCCGCTGCCGGAAGGAGATATTACAACAGGCCATGTGTTTGAGTTGATGCCTTTCGAGAACGAGCTGGTGGTGCTAACGCTAAGCAGTGATAAGGTAAGAGAGCTGTTCGATTATGCTGCCGAGAAAAAGTTTGTGGTAATTAATAACGCAACCTATACAGTAGCTGGGAGCAAGGCAACAGACATAAAGATAAACGGCAAGCCACTGGATCTAAAGCAACAGTATACTTTGGTAACCTCAGACTACCTGGCTGGCGGCGGCGACGGACTAGCCATGTTGAAGGAACCATTGAAGTATGAGAAAATAGGCTTCCTGCTGCGCGATGCTATACTTCAGCAAATCAGGCAACTAACAGCTGCAGGCAAACCTGTAACAGCAGAAGTGCAAAACAGAGTAACCATCCTCCCTTAAATATAAACCATCATGAAAAGAAGAGACTTTTTAAGAACAACAGCAGTAGGGGCGGCTGGTATCAGTTTACTTGGTGTTCCGTTTTCGGCTGCCGCTGCGCAAAGTATAACACTTACCATTCTGCACACCAACGACCAGCACTCACGCATTGATCCTATTCCGGATGATGGTCGAAAGTATGGCGGTATGGGCGGTATGGCCAAGCGTAAAACCCTGATCGAGCAGATCCGGAAGCAGGAGCAGAACGTGTTGCTGTTAGACTGCGGCGACATATGGCAGGGCACGCCATACTTTAACTTTTTTGGTGGTGAGCTAGAGTACAAGCTAATGAGCGACATGAAGTATGATGCTGCCACCCTTGGCAACCACGACTTCGACAACGGCCTGGTGGGGCTGGAGAAGATGCTACCACATGCAGCTTTCCCGTTCCTGTCGGCCAACTACGATTTCTCAAAGACAATATTGAAGAACCGTTTCGAGCCCTATAAGATCTTCGAGAAACAGGGTGTACGCATTGGCGTTTTTGGGCTGGGCATTGAGCTGCAGGGGCTGGTAGGCGACAACAACATTGGGGGCACAATTTACAACGACCCGGTGGCGGTTGCCCGTGAAATGGTGCAGGAGCTGCGCGATAAACAAAAGTGTAACCTTGTTATCTGTCTTTCACATTTAGGTTACAAGTATGAGAGCGGTAAAATAGATGATTTGAAGCTGGCTCAGCAGGTGCAGGGCATCGATCTTATACTTGGCGGCCATACCCATACTTTTCTGGATGAGCCTACTGTAGTGCCACATAGCAGCGGCCACGAAACACTTGTAAACCAGGTAGGTTGGTCGGGTATTTTCCTGGGCCGCATCGACTTCTCGTTTAACAAATCTTCTAAGAAAAAGACAGATATGAGAACCGCCCTTTTGCCGGTAAACACACCTGTAACAACTTCGTGAAAAAATAATTTTTTGTTTACATATATTTAAGCAAATTTGTAACCCCCCTGCCGATAAAAGGAGGTTGGTTTCACCAAACTAATCTTAGTGAGTTTTGGAAAATTGGATGATTAAAGATTGTACGACTGTATGGAGTAACTGCCTGCAGGTGATAAAGGAAAACATTGGCGAACAAAGTTTTAAGACTTGGTTCGAGCCGATCAAGCCTATATCCTTGCGCGATAGTGTACTTACCATACAAGTGCCTAGCCAGTTCTTTTACGAGTGGCTGGAGGAGCACTATGTGCAGTTACTTAAGAAGGTGATTTACCAGGAGTTGGGCAGCGAGGGCCGGTTGGAGTACTCCATTATTGTGGACCGCGGCAACGAGGTTAATAAACCACAAACGGTAAACATCCCAACTAAAAAGATACCACAGGCTGTAGTTAACTCGTACCGCCCTGAGCAGAACTTCATCAAAAGCCCGTTCGAGTCGAAGACGATTGACCGTAACTTCCTGAACTCGCAGTTGAACCCGGCTTATACTTTTGAGAATTACATCGAAGGCGACTGTAACCGCCTAGCTCGTTCTGCGGGTTATGCTGTAGCCAACAAACCAGGTACCACATCTTTTAACCCGCTGATGGTATATGGTGGCGTAGGACTAGGTAAAACACACTTGGTGCAGGCTATCGGTAACCAAATCAAAAACAGCAACCCCGAGAAGTTTGTACTTTACGTTTCGTCAGAGAAATTCGTGAACCAATTCATCGAGTCCCTGAAAACAAATAACGTACAGGACTTTGCGAACTTTTACCTGCTGGTAGATATCTTGATCATCGACGATGTGCAGTTCTTAAGCGGCAAGGAGAAGACTCAGGAAATGTTCTTCCATATCTTTAACCACCTGCACCAGTCCGGCAAGCAGATCGTGATGACCTCTGACTGTCCGCCACGCGACCTGAAAGGATTAGAAGAGCGTTTATTATCCCGCTTTAAGTGGGGCTTGACTGCCGACCTTCAGAGCCCGGACTTCGAAACGCGTATGGCTATCATCCAGAAAAAGATGCAGGGCGATGGTATTGATATTCCGGATAACGTGGTAGAATACCTGGCTTACAGCGTTGATACCAACGTGCGTGAACTCGAGGGTGTTCTTATTTCATTGATCGCGCAGTCGTCGCTTAACCGCAAAGAAATTGACCTGGAGCTTGCCAAGCAGGCCCTGAAGCATATTATTGAGGATGTAGAAACAGAGGTTAACCTCGACTTCATCCAGAAAACCGTTGCTGAGTACTTCCAGGTAAGCCTGGACTCCCTAAAGGCCAAAACGCGTAAGAAAGAGATCGTAACGGCGCGCCAGGTGGCCATGTATTTTGCCAAAGAGTTTACCAGCCACTCGCTTAAGTCCATCGGTTACCACTTCGGCGGCCGCGACCACAGTACGGTAATTCACTCGGTACAAACAGTATCCGACTTAATTGATACAGACAAGAAATTTAAAGCCAGCATTCAGGAGCTTCAGAAGAAGTTTAAGTCTAAGGCTGGTTAGAAAGTATAAAGTATAAAAAGAGAGCGGGCCATACTTTGCAAAATATGGCCCGCTCTCTTTTTAGTTTAGTTATGGTCTGTTAGCAGTTGACTCAGAAAGTGCAAAGCCATTAACAGCGGCAATATCTTTTATCTTATTCCTGATTTTTTCTAGATCACGTTTTTTGCGTACCTGTTTCAGATCCATGTATACTTTAGATTCATCTTTCAGAGTAATCCGCAAAGCATACGGCGATACATGTACAGCTGCAATATCAGGAATAGAAATAATGTGTTTCGTCCGGAAAACGCCATACTTCTGCACAATGTATTGTGGGGTTACCTCTATGTAAGACTGCACCCCAAAAATAGAAGTGTTTTGCAGCACCACATATGTAAAAAAGACCAAGGCTAACCCGAAGAAAACATAGTACAGGTAGCCTTGTCCGCTATCACCGCTATCAGTTACGAGCAGCATTACAGACCATGCAAGCCAGAAAAGTGTAAGTATAATTTGTACTGTAAAGGAGATCTTTGCACTTTTTGTTGGGCTTAGCTGCACAATCAACGTAGATCGCGCATTACTACTACCAGGTACTGCCATTTCGGGGTGATTTAGTTATACTTCAGTTTGTCTTACCTGCAATATAAAAAATTATTCAATTAAAGTTGCCTGCATTGTTATTTCTGGGATAGCCGCAAGAGCTTTTGATACCGGACACTTTTGCTTTGCCTCCTGCGCCAGTTTCTGCAGGTCATCATTTGTTAGCTTAGGAACTTTGGCTTCCACAGTCAGGTCGATACGTTCTATTAATGGTGCACCGTCTTTTTCTCCGAGGGTTACTTTTGCCTTAGTATGAATGTAATCAGGGGTGTAGCTCTCTTTACCAAGTAAGGCACTTAAAAACATAGAAAAACATCCAGAATGAGCCGCCCCTATTAATTCTTCGGGAGTTGTGCCATTTGTCTCGTTCCCAAATCGGGTGCCGTAGCTGTAATTCGACTCTATAGTGCCGTTACCTGTTTTTACGTTACCTGTGCCGTCTTTTAGGCCTTTTTTCCAGGTTGCTTCTGCGTGATGCTCTCTCATAGCTTTTTATTTTTTATAGTGTATCCCTTACAATAGTGGGAATCAGAGCCAGAGGTTTCAGAAAAGTATTAATTTAAAATTAACAAATGCCTGAAATTGGCAGACGCTATGGCAATACAGGTTTATCTGGCTATATTTACCATCAGACGAAAAAAAAGAAGTATGGGTGTAAAAGCATTGTTAAGCAAACCGCTTGCTGCCTATGTGTTTAAAAAACACCAGAACTGGATTGATAACCCGGTGGAGGCACAGCAGGCAGTTTTCCAGAAGATTATTAACAAAGCTCAGAACACCCTGTTTGGCCACGACCACAACTTCAGCAACATAAAAACACACGCTGATTTTGTAAAAGCTGTGCCAGTACGCGACTACGAGGGCCTGAGCCAGTATTTTAATAAAGTTAAAGCAGGAGAGAAGGACATTCTATGGCCGGGCAAGCCGCTTTATCTTGCTAAAACATCCGGAACCACATCTGGTACAAAGTATATTCCGATCAGTAAAGACTCTATTTCTAACCACATAAACGGAGCCCGTGATGCGCTTTTGGCTTATGTAAACGAAACGGGAAAATCTGCTTTTCTGGATGGGAAAATGATATTCCTGTCAGGAAGCCCGGAACTGGAGGAAGTTGGAGGCATAAAGACCGGACGCTTGTCTGGCATTGCCAACCACCATGTGCCCGGCTACCTGCGCACCAACCAACTGCCTAGTTATCGCACCAATTGCATCGAAGATTGGGAAACAAAGCTAGACCAGATTATCGAAGAAACCATAGATCAGGACATGACCTTGATCTCCGGAATTCCGCCTTGGGTGCAGATGTACTTCGATAAATTGATGCGGCAGACGGGTAAGAAGGTAAAAGATATTTTTCCGAATTTCAGCCTATTCGTATACGGTGGCGTAAACTTTGAGCCTTACCGCAAAAAGTTGTTCGAATCTATTGGTAAGCAGATAGATTCTATTGAGCTCTTTCCGGCATCAGAAGGTTTTTTTGCCTTCCAGAACAAACAAAGCGATCCAAGTCTGCTGCTGTTGCTTGATACGGGTATCTTCTACGAATTTATTCCTGTTTCGGAGTACTTTAACGAGAATCCTACCCGTTTAACCATTGGCGAAGTTGAGGTTGGTGTGAATTATGCTTTGGTAGTTAGCAGCAATGCTGGCTTATGGGCGTACTCTATAGGCGATACGGTTAAGTTTACTTCAGTAAAGCCATACAAGCTAGTAGTTAGTGGCCGCATTAAGCACTACATCTCTGCCTTTGGCGAGCATGTTATTGGCGAGGAAGTAGAAAAAGCCATGAAAGCAGCAATGGCAAAGTTTCCGGAGGTAGAGCTCACCGAATTTACAGTTGCACCTTACGTGAGCCAGGACCAGGGACAGTCGTACCACGAATGGCTGGTAGAATTTGCAAAGCCGCCGCTTAACGAGGTTGCCTTCGCCGATGAACTAGATGACCAACTACAGAAACTTAACACCTATTACTACGATCTGATTGCTGGAAACATTTTGCAAAAGCTGAAGCTGACACAGCTGCCAAGAAGTGCCTTCCGGAATTACATGAAGTCGCAGGGCAAGCTAGGTGGCCAAAACAAAGTGCCCCGCCTGAGCAACGACAGAAAACTGGCAGAAGGGCTGTTAGCTATGAAGAGTGATTAATCAAGCTAATGTAAATCTAACAAGTTTATACATTAGCTTTTTCGAAGCAGATTTATCAAACAAAAGAACATCAAATTGCCTTATACTGCTGTTAAATGTGAGCAGATAGTATGCTCAAAGCTATTTACATGCAGTTTACACTTCGTAATTAAATGAAAAGAATTGCCATACTGGGCTCTACCGGTTCTATTGGTACGCAGGCCCTGGACGTTATTAAGGCAAATCCTGAGAGCTTTGAGCTAGAGGTGCTTACTGCCCACAACAACGCCGACCTTTTAATACAACAAGCGCTAGAGTTTAATCCTAATACTGTTGTAATAGCAAATGAGAGCCTTTACGACAAAGTACAGGATGCCCTGCAACATACTGACATTAAAGTATACGCCGGCGCTAATGCCCTTTGCTCTGTAGTGGAGATGGGTACTGTGGATATGGTGCTTACCGCTATGGTAGGCTATGCTGGTTTACAGCCAACAATTCGCGCTATTAAAGCAGGAAAGCACATTGCACTAGCTAACAAGGAAACGTTGGTAGTGGCAGGGCAACTGATCACAGATTTGGCAAAAGAGCATGCTGTAAATATTTACCCCGTAGATTCGGAACACAGCGCTATTTTCCAGTGCCTTGCCGGCGAGTTTCATAACCCAATCGAGAAAATTATACTTACAGCCTCCGGAGGTCCGTTTAGAGGGAAAACTGCTGCAGAACTGGCTAGCGTAACCAAGGCGCAGGCCCTAAAGCATCCGAATTGGGACATGGGCGCAAAAATCACGATCGACTCGGCATCTTTAATGAACAAAGGTCTGGAAGTGATAGAGGCCAAATGGCTCTTCGGTCTTAAAAATGAGCAGATAGAGGTCGTGGTGCATCCGCAGTCTATTATTCACTCGCTGGTGCAGTTTGAAGATGGCTCGATAAAAGCTCAGTTGGGCCTGCCTGATATGAAATTGCCGATACAGTACGCATTGGGTTACCCTAACAGGTTAAAATCTGATTTTCCTCGCTTTAACTTTATGAACTACCCGCAGCTTACGTTTGAGCAACCAGACCTTGAAACTTTCCGGAACCTGGCGCTGGCCTATGCTGCAATGGAGAAAGGTGGAAATATGCCTTGCATCCTGAACGCAGCAAACGAAGTTGCCGTAAGTGCTTTTCTTCGCGATGAGGTTGGCTTCCTGCAGATGTCTGATATCATCGAAAGTTGTATGGCAAAAGTTGCGTATATTGCGAATCCTTCTTACGAGGACTATGTTAATACAGACAGAGAAGCTCGTGAGAAGGCCTCAGAACTTATAAACAAATAAAACTGATGCCCTTGCGGCGCACAGCACAACAAGATTAACTTTTTTTGATGGATATTTTAGTAATGGTCGGTCAGCTCATTTTGGGCCTGACGATTTTGGTAGGATTACACGAGCTGGGCCACATGCTGACAGCTAAGTGGTTTGGAATGCGCGTGGAAAAGTATGCCATAGGCTTCCCTCCAAAGATTTTTAGCAAGAAGATCGGCGAAACAGAGTACATGCTGGGCATGATTCCGCTGGGAGGCTTTGTGAAAATTTCCGGTATGGTGGATGAGTCGATGGACACAGAGGCGCTGAAGGAAGAGCCAAAGCCTTGGGAGTTCCGTGCTAAGCCAGCCTGGCAACGCCTTATTGTGATGATGGGCGGTATTATTGTAAACGTGATCACGGGTATTGTTATTTACATTGCCCTTACCTATAACTATGGCGAGCAGTACATACCGGCAAAAGAAGTAAAATATGGCATTGTGCCTAATGAGATCGGCCAGGATATCGGTTTTCAGACTGGCGATAAGGTAGTGGCCGTAAATGGCAAAGAACTGGAGCGTTTCGAGGATATCCGCTCGATGGATGCCTTGCTTGGCAGAAACTCATACTATACTGTAGAGCGCAATGGCCAGATGGTTGACTTGAAGGTGCCGGTAGACTTAATGGACAAGTTGGCTGACAACAAAAGCCAGATGTTTTTTGTGGAGCCTCGCATGCCATTTAAGGTAGGGCAAGTGGTAAAAGGTAGTGCTGCAGCCAAAGCAGGTCTTCAGGAAGGCGACTTTATTACAATGATAAACAGCGAAAGCGTTAAGTTTTTCCATGAGTTTCAGGAAGCACTAAAAACCAACGCTGGCAAGCCTGTTACCATGACTGTAGAGCGAAATGAAAAGCTGGTAAAACTGAAAGTTGGAGTAGACGAGGACGGTACGATTGGTTTCCGGGCTGTGCCACTGCTGCAGACGGCCACCAGAGAGTATAGTTTAGCAGAATCCATTCCGATGGGTACAGACCAGGCCTTTAGCGTAATAACGGCTAACCTGAAGGGTTTTGGTAAGATATTCAGAGGTGAAGTTTCGGCTTCTAAATCGTTAAGCGGCCCTATCGGCATTGCTCAGATCTTCGGTGATACCTTTGACTGGTACAAGTTCTGGAATATTACGGCTATGCTTTCGATGGTGCTGGCGTTTATGAACTTTCTGCCAATTCCGGCCCTGGATGGAGGTCACGTAGTATTTCTTACTTACGAAATGATCAGCGGACGCAAGCCGTCGGATAATTTCTTAGAGAATGCCCAAAAAGTGGGTATGGTTTTATTGTTAGGCTTAATGGCATTTGCTATATTTAACGATGTGTTCAAGATAATCTTCTAACCAAAGATCCTCTCATGAAAGCCATCGCGACGTATACCCTAACAAACTTATTATTAGTATTTGCACTTATTACCGCTGAAGCTGCTCCTGCAGCAAAGCTTACAAATATAAACCAGCACGCTGTTGCCGCACCCGGCGACAGCGTGTACCTAGTACAGCAAGGCGACACTTACTACAGCCTTTCCCGCCGATTTAATATTAACTTAGATTCTCTTCAGAAGTGGAACGGCCATAAACTGCAGATAGGACAAACGCTGTACCTTGATCGCCAAACCATGGTTGCAGCTTCAGTAGCTAAACCAAAATCACGTACTGTAGCAACTTCTAAAGCCGCACCCGCTGGCACATCTCCGGTTGGCAGTACTTCTGCATCCCGATCATCAGCACCTGCCACAGCCGAGTATAAAACCAAGAGTAGGGTGATGGTTATCCCCTTCGACCCATACTTATACTTCTCTGATGCCGACGATGAGATCGCAAGAAAATCTAAGATTCCTCGTCAGAATGTGCGACATGTTTTCCGAAACAGGTTGAATGCCTTGCTAGCTCCAGATGGGTATGAAACGATACACTTGCTGGGTGGCGTGTACCGCGATAGTGTAAGTGAACTGAACCGGCTTTATAAATCGCTTAGCTACGGATACCAAGATAACAAGCAATCAAAGTATAACAGCCAGCCGGTGGTAAAAGAAGACAAAGGCGGTGCCCTGGATTGGGTAGAGCGGCAGAAAGAAAAACTAGGTCTGGAGAAAGAGCAGCAACCCTTACCTGTTGCCCAGGATCCATCAAAGCACTTTGGTGTCAAGGTTAAAGACCCTGATTTTTTTAATTACTTTAACAACCAGTACGGCATCGACTATTATGTTTTTATCAATCAGTTTGAAGTAAAAACCAATTACGAAAACTGCCTGGATCGTGCTGCCCTGAACTATGAGCGTGATTTCATGGTTCATTACTCTATCTACAACAGCAAAGGAGAGTTAGTGTCGGGTAATAAGGTAAAGGTGCCATATCATTCCAACATGAACGATGTGCAGCGCATTGCCAGCGATAATATGCCGGCAATGGCCAAGCGTGTATTATCAGACCTGCCTGTATCCGGAAAGTAAGTATGAAGTATAAATTTCTGTTTTTACTGCTGTTTTTTGTGGCAGCATCTGTTGTGCCTGCTCTGGCGCATGATTTCCATACCAGTATCACGGATATAAAGTATAATCCACGCACACAGTCTCTGGAGGTGTCGCTGCGGGTGTTTACCGATGACCTGGAAAATGCTGTATCTAAGTTTACAAAGACGAAGGTTATCTATAACAGTGCCTCCGCTGAACAGCAACAGCAAATTTACGCTTACCTCCAAACTAAACTTAGCTTTGAATTGACGAAGGGAAAACCCCTAAAGTATAAATTACTTGGCTCAGAGGCTGAGACTGATGCCGTTTGGATGTATGTTGAGGTGCCTGTAAAAAGTGCATCGGTGGGGCAGCTATACGTTAAAAACGCTGTACTTACTGAGATCTTCAACGACCAGATGAATATTGTAAACCTGAACTACAAAGGCAAAACCGAAAGCGCCCTGCTGCAGCGCGGCGAGGAGCAGAAGAAGTTCGATTTGTAAACTACGCTACCTGTCGCTACTATACTTTAGCTAAGTATACAGCAGAAATTGCTATTAGCTAAGCAACCGCTGCCACAGCTTTGTAATAGCCGAAAGTATAATTAAAGCTGCCAGGCTACCACTCAAGTAACGCACCACCCATCGCTCTACTTCATTTAACCCGGATACGCTTGGCTTTGTAACAAGCAGCAGCAGGAAACCAGCTCCCAATACAATTCCCCAAAAGTATAACCAGCCATGCTTTACGTTCTGTGGTAAGGTATAAGCAGGCAATATTCTGATGTAAAAAGCTATAGCTGCTAAACCCATTAAAGTACTAATGTGCTGTATCCAGCGGCAAAGCGGTAAGGCGTAGCCAAAAAAATCAACTGGCCTGCGAAGTATAGGGAAGTGGCGTACAAAAAAGCCGGAGTAGTGAGTAAAGCTGTCCCAGAAGAGGTGCGAAAGTATACCGATCAAGGTGGAAATCAAAAAGATGTGCCAGTTCTTTTTGAGGTAATTAAACCATTTTACTTGTGCCGCAATAACTGCTTTCTGCTTTAAGAAAGGTGGCAGGAACCGAATAACCTGTTCGCGCACAATTGCATGAAAAAGTATAGCAAGTATGATAGTAATCGGCAGGTTAAATACCAGCACTCCTTTTAAAGTATGGCTAACCTTAGTGGTGATGATCGGATTAAGAAAATAGGCAAAATCCGGTGCTATACTTCCAATTACCAGACCTGTAGTGGAAAAGAAACGGCCAAACTTATACTTTAGCGGGAGTATAATGGCAGGATGGGCTGCGGTAAAAGGCATTTTATCAATCTAAAAACCACGCTCAGGCTTCTCAGGCTTTATCAACCTGAACTCTACACGGCGATTCACTTTTCGGTCTTCTGCAGTTTTCTCTTCTTTTATCGGTTTAGAGCTTCCGTAGCCAATGGCATCAATTCGGTTATCAGCCATACTTACGCGTTGCATAATGTATCGTTTTATAGCATCTGCACGGTCCTGAGACAATACGAGGTTAAAGTCTTTGTCGCCGGCGCTGTCGGTGTGGCCGGCAATTTCCAGCCTGAAGGTTGGGTGGTCTATCAGAAACAAAGCTACTTCATCTAGTATCGGCTTCATTTCCTCTTTTATATCAGACTGGTTCTGATCAAAAACAATATTCTCGAATACCATCGGTATGCTGTAGTCTATCAACGTAGTCATCAGTTGTATCGATGTATCGTCGCGCAACGAGATTTCCCGCTCAATCGTGAAAAAGTCCGGCCCCTGGATCAGGAGAAGATAACGCGAATTGTCTATCAGTTCAAATTCAAAAGACCCATCAGGCCGCAGGTATTTAGAAGACACCTCAATGCCATTATCCAGGTCAATAATAGAAACGATGCCTGACAGTGGCTTATTTGTAATAGAGTCGGTTAAAACACCATGAACTTTTGTTACGGCCAATGGGTGCGCCTCCATTGGTAGCGGGAACGAGTACAGGTCTAAATTCTGGATATCGTTGGCTTCGGAGCGAGCGTAGTATAAATTTTTGGACCCGGCATCGATGGTAAAGTAATATTCACTGCCCCTGCCATTAACCAACGGCCCTATATTGCGAGGCTCCTGCCAATGCCCCTGCACATAATAGGTTTTATAGATATCAAAGTCGCCGAAGTTGTAAAGCTGGCCTCTGGAGCTAAAGTATAACACCTGGTATTTAGGGTGGTAGAAGGGGCTAACTTCGCTTTCGCGTGTGTTAATTGTAGGACCCAGATTCTGCGCCGATGCCCAGCTGCCATTTTTGGTTTTATACGTGTAGTAGATATCCGATAAGCCAAAACCGCCTAAGCGGTCAGAGGCAAAGTATAAGGTATCCTCGTTTAATGAGAGCGTAGGCTGAGAATCCCATGCATTAGAATTTACTTCAGGTCCCAGGTTTTTGATGTCTCCCCATTTACCGTCTGGTTGCATTTTAGCTACATACAGGTCGCAGTTGCCGTAACCGTCCGGAGATTCGCAGCGAGCAAAGTATAAAGTTTGGCCGTCGCGGCTAAGGCAAGCGGAGCCTTCGTTGTAAATACTGTTAATAGGTTTGCCAAACGATTGTGCCTCTTCCCAATAGCCGTTATTTTGTTTTGAAAAGTATAAATCTTCGTTGGCGCGGCCGTTAAGCCCTTGTAAGTTACGCTTCGAAGTATAAATAAACACCTCGTTCTCGCTGTTAATGGTTGGGCCGTAATCCTCGAAAGGAGAGTTGATGGTATTGCCCATGTTCAGGTAAACACCTTTTGGCGGCTTAAATGTGGCAACAGACTTTCGGTATTCCACCAGCTCGTAGTAATAATCCAACGGCACGTAATAGTTTTTACTGTTCTGCTCCAGCGAGTCGTAGTAGGAGTAAACGCCACGGGCATCGGTGCGATGGTGCTTTAGAACGAGCCTATAAAGTTCTTTTGCTTCCTCTTTTCTGCCGGTGCGCTCAAAAAGCTGCCCCAGGCGCCAGAGCAGGTAAGTGTCTTTATAAAAGTTTTGGATGCCGAAACTCGTAACATAGCTCTCCAGTAAAGGCAGCACCTGGTCGTATTGCTTTCTTTTTTCCAGCTTTTGAATTGTAGAAAGCTTTTTGGTATCGCGATAATACGGGATTTTATTTATATTAGGGAAGCTGAGGTGAATCTCTGGTTTTGGGGCTGTTTTACTAATTTTAAGGCCTTGCGTACTGTCTAACGGCACATGCTGCATCTGACCGATACTGTACAGCGGTATCAGCATGAAAACAACAAATGTAGATATGAGCAGGGGGAGTAGCCTCATTAAAGTAGATTTATCCTCTGGCCAAAGATATTGTTTTTGTATTAAATTTTTGTGATTAATTCGTTTAAAGGTGCCGCATTAATCATAATTTTGCATTACATTTTATCACTAGGCAAGACAAAAAAGCAGAATAACACAGTGTGGCATAAGTCTTGACTAGTATACCGAAAATAGTGAACAGGAGCTTTTCATACTTGTACCTGTCATAATGGCATTGATCTTTATATGAACTATACGCTAAAGAACTTCCTACAAAATCTTTTACTGAGCAATATATCCGACGACGACGAAGTTGAAATGATCCCGATCATTACTGCTGAGGCCGAAGATGACCTTCCTGCTGATACTTTACCTGACGAACTTCCGATACTGGCTGTGCGCAATACAGTATTGTTCCCGGGAGTGGTGCTGCCTATTACCGTTAGCCGCAAAAAATCGGTGAAGCTGGTGCGCAAAGCCCACAAAGGCGATAAAGTAATAGGCGTGGTTGCCCAGAAGAACTCCAACAGCGACGACCCTACTGCAGAAGACCTATTTGAGGTAGGCACCATGGCTAAGATCCTGAAAATGCTGGTACTGCCTGATGGCAATACAACCATTATCATTCAGGGCCATAGCCGCTTTAAAATAGAAGAGGTAACAGCAGAAGACCCATACCTTACTGCTAAAGTTACTGCCTGCACAGAAACTCCTCTGAATAAAAAGGATAAGAACGTGAAGGCATTGGTACAGTCGCTGAAAGATGCGGCCGGCAAAATGCTGAAGCTGAACCCTGAAATACCGCAGGAGGCACAAGTAGCGCTGGATAACATCGATAACCCTGGCTTCCTGACGCACTTCCTGAGCAGTAATCTTAACGTGGATGTGGCGCAGAAGCAGGCATTGCTGGAGGTAAACGATGGGAAAGAGCGCGGTACCCAACTGCTGGAAATGATGCTGCGGGAGATACAGCTGCTCGAATTGAAGCAGGAGATCCATACTAAAGTACACACCGACCTGGACCAGCAGCAGCGCGATTACTTTTTGCGCCAGCAGATAAAGGTGCTTCAGGACGAACTGGGGCAGGAGGGACCGGACCAGGAGATTGAGCGCTTCAGAGAGCGTGCCGCTAAAAAGAAGTGGCCGGAGCCTGTAGCGCAGCACTTTAAGAAAGAAATAGATAAGCTGGCTCGCCTAAACCCGCAGGCGGCAGAGTACCCGGTGGCTGTAAATTACCTGGAATTCCTGCTGGACTTGCCCTGGAACGAGTACACCAAAGACAACTTTAACCTGAAGCGCACCAAAAAGATACTTGATGCAGACCATTATGGACTGGAGAAAGTAAAAGAGCGTATTTTGGAGTACCTGGCAGTGCTGAAACTAAAGAATGATATGAAGGCGCCTATACTTTGCCTGTACGGACCTCCGGGAGTTGGTAAAACATCCTTGGGCAGGTCTATAGCAGAGTCATTGGGCCGTAAGTATGTCAGGATGTCGTTGGGTGGTGTGCGTGATGAGGCCGAGATTCGTGGCCACCGCCGTACCTACGTAGGGGCTATGCCGGGCAAAATCATTAATCAGATCAAAAAAGTTGGATCTTCTAACCCGGTAATTATACTGGATGAGGTAGACAAGATTGCTTCTGATTTCCGTGGCGATCCGTCTTCTGCTTTGCTGGAGGTGCTGGATCCGGAGCAGAACAGCACGTTCATGGATAACTATCTGGATGTGGAGTACGACCTTTCTAAGGTGCTGTTCATTGCCACAGCCAACTCCCTGGATACCATTCAGCCTGCCCTACGTGACCGTATGGAAATTATTGAGCTGACGGGTTATACCATGGAAGAGAAAACCGAGATTGCCAAGCGCCACCTGCTGCCAAAGCAGATTACCGAGCATGGCCTGACGGAGGAGGACGTGAAAGTATCCAAAGCGACGATCCAGAAGATTATTGAGGATTATACCCGTGAGTCTGGGGTGCGTAACCTGGAGCGTAAAATTGGCCAGTTGGTGCGCCACACGGCTAAACTGAAGGCAATGGAAGAGGAGTATTCAATAGCTCTTAAGCCGGAGGATGTAACTAAGCGTCTTGGGCCGGAGATTTTTGACAAAGAGATTTATCAGGACATTGATACAGCAGGTGTAGTAACCGGCCTTGCCTGGACATCGGTAGGTGGCGATATACTTTTCATTGAATCTATACTTAGCAAAGGTAAAGGCAAACTTACACTTTCAGGCCAGTTAGGTGATGTGATGAAGGAATCGGCTATGACAGCTATCTCATACTTAAAAGCACATGCCGAGCTGCTGAACATCGATTACCGCCTGTTCGATCAGTACGACCTGCACATTCACTTCCCGGAAGGAGCTGTGCCTAAAGATGGTCCATCAGCTGGCATTGCCATTTTCACGTCTATTGCCTCTGTGTTTACCCAGCGTAAAGTAAAATCTCGTTTAGCCATGACAGGTGAAATTACGCTTCGTGGTAAGGTATTGCCTGTTGGTGGTATAAAAGAAAAGATTTTAGCTGCTAAGCGTGCCGGCATCACAGATATTATACTTAGCCAGAAAAACAAGAAAGACATTACCGAGATTCCGGACCAGTACATAAAAGGCTTGCACATCCATTATGTTGATCGTGTGGATGAGGTCGTGAAGATCGCGCTGCTGAAAGAAAAAGTGAAGAACCCGTTGAAACTGGTGGTAACGGAAGAGAAAGCTGTAGCTGATAAAGAGTAAATAATTCTGTCATTTCGAACGTAGTGAGAAATCTGAAGCATTTCACAGTTATGCAATAAGTTAGATTTCTCGCTTAGCTCGAAATGACAATAACACGCATACTAGTTAACGTGAAAAAACTCCCTGCTCTCATACTTTGCATCTTGCTGGGCTTTACCCTTAAGGTACAGGCGCAGGTGGGAGGGCAGCGTGGGTTTACGTTTCTGGAGTTACCTGCCAATGCCAAACAAGCTGCTTTAGGTGGCGTGAACATTACGGCGGGTGGCCACGATGTGAACATGGTTTCGGCTAACCCTGCCTTGCTTAATTCCGAAATGGACAACCAGCTTAGCCTGAGTTATGTGGGTTACTTAGCCGATATCAAGCAGAGTAACCTGGCATATGCTTTTAATAATACAAAGTATGGCCGCTGGGCTGTAAACCTGAACTACCTGAACTACGGTGATTTTATACAGCGCGACGCTACAGGTTTAGAAGAGGGTACTTTCAATGTGAATGACTATACTTTGGGTATCACCCATGCTCGGCAAGCAGATGCCTTTACCATAGGCGCAACGGCTAAAATAGCGGTATCAAGTATGGCGGGTAACAAAGCAGTAGGTATACTTGCCGATGCCGGTGTTGCCTTCAAACATCCTGAAAAAGACTTTACTGTTGGCCTTGCCTTTAAAAATTTAGGCTATCAGGTAAAAACCTTTGATGACGGAGAACGCCAGCCCATGCCCTGGGATGCTCAGTTGGGTGTAAGCTATAAGCCAGAGCATATGCCGGTCCGTTTGTCAGTCACAGCACATAAGCTTTACCAGTTCGATATTGTATACCTTGACCCGTATGCCCCCGGCCAGCTGGACGAAAATGGCAATGAGGTAAAGGAAGAAAAGCAGCTGGGAGACAAGATCGCACGTCACTTTGTAGCAGGCGCTGAGTTTGTGTTCAGTAAGAACTTTAACCTGCGGGCAGGCTACAACCACCTACGCCGCAAAGAGCTGAGCCTGGACAATGGAGGTGGCGGAGCAGGCTTCTCGCTTGGCGGAATGTTACGCGTGCGTGCCTTTGAATTAAACTACAGCAGCGCCTTCTTTCATCCGTCCGGTGCCACCCATTATATTACCGTCAGCACCAACACCAGCACAATTCTTAAAAAGAAAAGCAGTTAATAACGTATAAGCTATGGCGCTTGTAAAGTACCGTAGCGTACCTTAACTTAAAGACTACTATGTTAGAATCAATAGAACACTTAACACCGGCTCAGATTGTAGCAGAGCTGGATAAATATATTATTGGGCAGAACGATGCTAAACGTAACGTAGCCATTGCACTTCGTAACCGCTGGCGCCGCATGAATGCCGACAAAAGTATACAAAGCGATATTGTGCCGAACAATATTCTAATGATTGGTGCAACCGGTGTAGGTAAAACAGAAATTGCCCGCCGTCTGGCTAAAATTGCCGACGCACCCTTTACTAAAGTAGAGGCATCTAAATTTACCGAGGTAGGTTATGTAGGCCGTGATGTAGAAAGTATGGTGCGCGACCTGGTAGAGCAGTCTGTGAACCTGGTAAAGCAGAAGAAAAAGGAAGAAGTAAAGCAGAAAGCTGCCGAAATGGTAGAGGATATCATACTTGATGCGCTTATTCCACCTATCCAGGGACGCAATAACTCGCCTGTTAGCCTGAGCTCTGACCCTAACGCAATGCCAGACAATGATTATGAGCTGAACGAGCGCACTCGCGAAAAATTCAGAGAGAAGATCAGAAACGGCGAATTGGAAGATCGTAAAATAGAGATACGTGTGCAGCAAAGCGCCATGCCAGGTATTGGTGGTTTAGGTCCGGGTATGGACGAGGCTTCTATGATGAACATCCAGGAGATGATCAGTGGTATGATGCCCAAGAAAACCAAGAAGCGTAAAGTTACCATAGCCGAAGCCCGTAAGATTCTTTTGGAGGAAGAAGCTTCTAAACTGATCGACATGGACGAGGTGAAGGAAGAGGCCATCTTCAAAGCAGAGAACTCCGGCATTATCTTTATCGATGAGATAGACAAAGTAGCCAGCTCGAGCAAAAAAGGCGGTGGCGGTCCAGACGTAAGCCGTGAAGGTGTGCAGCGTGACCTGTTGCCTATTGTAGAGGGTTCTACAGTAAACACAAAGTATGGCATCATCAACACAGATCATATTCTGTTCATCGCAGCCGGTGCGTTCCACGTGGCCAAGCCATCTGATCTTATTCCAGAGTTGCAGGGCCGCTTCCCAATTCGCGTAGAACTGGATAGCCTGACGAAAGATGATTTCTACCAGATCCTGAAATTTCCAAAAAACGCTCTTACAAAACAGTATGAAGCACTTTTAGGAGCAGAAGACGTGGAACTTACCTTCAACGACGAGGCCCTGGACGAGATCGCTTCGATAGCCTACGAGGTAAACACAGAAGTAGAAAACATCGGTGCCCGCCGTCTGCAAACAGTAATGAGCCGCCTGCTAAATGACATCCTTTTTGATGTACCGGATAAGATCGGCGCCAATGCACGCATTTTAGTAGACCGCGCTATGGTGCAGGAACGCCTGACAGATATGGTAAAGAACCGCGACCTTAGCCAGTATATACTGTAAATTAGAGAGTGAAGTATAAATGCAGGCTCTTCTGTAGATTTATACTTTTGATCATACTTTAAAGCTGGTGTTTCTGCTATGGTAGGAGCACCAGCTTTTTACATTTGTATAAGTCAAGAAAGAAGCCAGTTATATGCTTCGGATTCATTGGTGAAGAACTGCAGCTGATACTGAGGGGTTTTGTTTACAGTATGCATTTTTTGGATTAGCATGCGTTGGTAAATGTTATCTGCAATTACCGAAGCCATTTTCTTAAGGTTGGATTTTGGCAGCAGTTTTTTAATAAATGCTTCACTCCATACTTTATCTTCGTCAGATATTAATCCCGCTTTTAAATTATAAAATAGCGTTCGCTCTGCTTGTTGCGTTTGCAGATGATGAAACCAATGGGTGATTGCGTGCTTATACTCTAAAGTGTTGGGCTTGCGCTTCCATATCAATCTTAGATAGCTTTTTGACTCAAGATATTCCAGCACGAAATGAGGAGCATCTTCTAGGCAAATGGCATCATCTAACGTTTTTAAACCTTTCTCCATAACTTTTGCGACTTGCTTTAGTACTATATGTTATTTAACAAAGGTTGTTCGGTTTATAGTTTAACCTTTTTCCAACATAATTATATTTATTGACAGAAAGAATAAAGATACGCTTAATTATTTAAGAGCATGAACTACTACATCATCACCGGAGCCAGCAAAGGCATAGGCAAAGCGATAGCCGAAGAACTACTGAAGGACGAGAACAACCATGTTGTGGGCGTATCGCGCACCAATAGTATAAAGCACCCAAACTATCGCTACCAACCCCTCGACTTTTCAGATATCCCGGCTGTGGAGCATAACCTGCAGAAGGTGTTTCTGCCTTACAAAGATGCCGAGCGGCTGGTACTGATAAACAATGCCGGTGTGCTGGGCGATATTGGGTATGTAGGTGAGGGAATGCCTAACGAGCGTTTCGAGTTTGTGTTTGATGTGAACGTGATCGTACCTGCCATGCTGATGAACACTTTTCTGGAAGTATACCGCAATGTGCCATGCGAGAAGGTTATCGTGAACATCAGCTCTGGTGCCGGCAAGTACCCTATTGATGGCTGGGCAAGTTACTGCGCCTCTAAAGCTGCCTTGGATATGTTCTCGCAAACCATACAGCAGGAGCAGAATGTGCGTGGTAGCGGTGTTAAAGTATATGCGTTGTCACCGGGTGTGGTGGATACGGGCATGCAGGAGCATATCAGAGAAAGTAATGCAGAGCGCTTCAGTAATGTAGAGCGTTTCCGGGAGTATAAAGCTAAAGGCGAACTTGCCTCCCCTGAGGAAGTAGGTAAAAAGATAGTAGCTTTTCTGCACAATACTGATAAGTACAATGAGGTGCTGGTTTCGGTGCGGGATATGTAAAGGTTTGTGCCTTCAAGTCATGAGGAAATAAAGTATGGCCTGGCTAAAAAGTCAGGCTTTTTTATTGATAACAGTAATCCCTTGATAAACAAAGGTATAACATGAATCAATTTTAATGTGAATGTTGCTAAATTACTATAGTTATGCTAAATTACTATACTTATTTAATTAAGAAGCTAAATCTTAGTAGTTTATGAAGAACCCAATCTGCCCTAAGTGTGATGCCCTGCATGTTGTAAAGAGCGGCATTATAGGCGACAGGCAACGCTACCGTTGTAAAAAATGCGGTTATTACTTTACAGTAAACAAGATCGGGAAGAATATAGACAGCTACTACGTAACCAAAGCACTGCAGCTTTACATTGAGGGCATCAGCTACCGTGAAATAGAGCGCATCTTAGGCGTTAGCCACGTTTCGGTAATGAACTGGGTGCGCAAGTATAAAATAAAGGCCCCGGAGCAAACAGAATACCACCCAACTTACAAGATCATGAACCATGCAGAGTTGGTAGAATACTTCAAAAACGGAGGTAATTTAAAAGGTGCCGGTATGATGATCACAGAGCTTGGTGACAAGTATATGATGATTAAATGGAAGCGATTTAAGGAGTAGTACGTTGACAGTTTTTTGTCTCTGCATTCTGCAGTATCGGGTCTAACCACACCTGTGCCGCCTTAGCCCTATTCTTTTTTGTCATCCTCCCAAGGATCTTGGTATAAGGGAGGTTAAGCGTCTGCTATTGTGAAACCCAACCCAATCCTTCCGAGGAGGGGAATTAGGCAATATCTTTCTATACTTTTTGATCAGTTGCGACAGTCGCTAATGAAGAAGTGACGATCCCAGTCCTTAGATGAGGACCCCTACCCCCAGGACAAGGCCTTCCGGACTTGAGGGCGCCAAAACATAAGGTGAAACATCATAGCAAGTAAGACTAAGGAACACCAGTGACTCTATAAAATAGCTCAACAAAACCTACCTGAAGCATAGCTCAAACACTATTCATATTATACTAAGAACTGCTATAAATAACCCCATATGCACATAACTATATCAAATTACCAAAAATCAACATCTGCTCATCTTTTTCCCTAACTTTTAGATAATATAGATTAAACAAACAGGGGAAACAGCTGACCTCTCTTAAACCTTTAAAAGTAACCAAATGAAAAAACTGTTGCTTTACTTGGCAGCGGGGCTGATGCTCTGCTGTACCGTGAGAGATGTAGCTGCCCAGGGCTCAACAGAGTATAGCTCAGGTATAAAAATACCTGTTAGCCCCGATGGTACTAAGTATATCCGATTTATTACCTGGCACCAGGTCTGGGTCAGGTACAACGAGAACAACTCGGGCTCCATCCGAAACAACGAACTCCAGAACAATACCTTTGATGTTGGGCTTCGCCGCTCCCGCTTCCTTACTTACTCCCAGATTTCGCCGCGTTTCCTGATTCTGCTGCACTTTGGTATTAATAACCAGAATGCGGTAAGCGGCGGACTTAACCCGGCATTAGACGGTAAAAAGCCACAGCTGTTCATACACGATGCCTGGACAGAGTATAAATTGTTTGACAACTATTTATCAGTTGGGGCAGGCCTGCACTACTGGAACGGTATCTCGCGGAGTACCAATGCCAGCACGCTTAATTTTATGGCTATTGATGCGCCTATTTTTAACTGGGCAACCATAGATGCGGCCGACCAGTTTGCGCGTATGCTGGGCGTGTATGCGAAAGGTAAAATTGGCAAGCTGGATTATCGCATGGCCGTTAATGATCCTTTTGTCACTAACACAGCTCAGGCCATAGCTCCGGCAACCAACTATAATCCCCGCAACAACAAGAAGGTTTTCCAGGGTTACTACAATTACCAGTTTTTAGAGCAGGAGTCTAACCTGCTGCCCTTTATGGTGGGAACTTACCTGGGCACAAAAAGAGTGTTTAACATTGGTGCCGGCTTTCTGCACAACCAAGACGGCATGTGGCGTGCCGAGCAGCGCGGACTGGTGCAGGACACCGTTCAATCTAACATCAGCCTTTTTGGTGTAGATGCTTTTCTGGACCTACCCATGAACCAGGAAGCTGGTACTGCACTAACAGCCTACGCAGTATACTATAACTACGACTTCGGCAGAAACAATGTGCGCAACATCGGCATCATGAACCCAGCCACAAGCGGCGGTGCTTTGCGTGGTAATGCCTTCCCGACCATAGGTACCGGCGATATACTTTACGGGCAGGCAGGCTACCTGCTCCCTAAAAACCTGATTTCCGAAAAAGCCAGGCTACAACCTTACACCGCCTTTAGTTACGGCAACCTGGATGGTTTGCGCGACAGCAGCGGTGACAAAGTACCGGTAAAAGTGCTGGATATAGGCGCTAACCTGTTGCTGGAGGGGCATCATTCCAAACTAACCCTTAACTGGCGCAACCGGCCGGATTTTACTAACCCAAATGACATAAAGTATAGGCCCGAAATCACCTTGCAGGCCATGATTTACTTATAAGAACCTTAAAAAAACTAACCATACTTTAAATAACAACCTTATGGAAAATAATAAAGGAAAAATGCAGGAGTACTGGCAGCGCAACGTCCGGATTCTGCTCACGCTGCTGGGGCTCTGGTTTGCGGTATCCTACGTCTTTGGAATCTTGCTTGTAGACCAACTCAACGAGATACGTCTGGGCGGCTTTAAACTAGGCTTCTGGTTTGCGCAGCAGGGCTCCATATACTTTTTCGTGCTGATCATCTTCATCTATGTATGGCTGATGAACAGGCTCGACAGGGAATACGATGTACACGAAGATTAATCTCCCACTATAAAATCTTAAAGCAATGGATATCTTAACCTGGACATACATCATAGTAGGCTTAACGTTTACTCTCTATATCGGTATCGCCATTTGGTCGCGTGCCGGCTCTACAAAAGAATTTTACGTGGCAGGTGGTGGTGTAAGCCCGCTGGCTAACGGTATGGCCACAGCCGCCGACTGGATGTCTGCCGCCTCTTTTATCTCCATGGCCGGCCTTATCTCGTTCATGGGCTACGATGGCTCTGTATACCTGATGGGCTGGACCGGTGGTTACGTACTGCTGGCACTGTTGCTGGCGCCGTACCTTCGAAAGTTTGGCAAGTTTACTGTTCCTGATTTTGTTGGTGACCGCTACTATTCTAAAACAGCGCGTTTGGTGGCTGTAGTTTGCGCCATTTTCGTGTCGTTTACTTACGTGGCCGGTCAGATGCGCGGGGTAGGTATCGTATTCTCACGCTTCCTGGAGGTACAGATCGAAACAGGCGTTATCATTGGTATGATCATCGTGCTGTTCTATGCTGTGCTGGGTGGCATGAAAGGCATTACCTACACACAGGTGGCACAATACTGTGTGCTGATCTTTGCTTACATGGTGCCGGCCATTTTTATATCGATGATGCTGACCGGCAACCCGATTCCGCAGTTAGGTTTAGGCGGTACTTTGGAAGACGGAACTTACCTGCTGGATAAACTGGATGGTTTACTAACAGAGCTTGGTTTCGCAGCTTATACCGACGGTAGCAAGGCAACAATCGATGTGTTCTTTATCACAGCGGCCCTGATGGTGGGTACAGCTGGTTTGCCACACGTAATTGTGCGCTTCTTTACAGTGCCTAAGGTAAAAGATGCCCGTATGTCGGCTGGTTATGCACTGGTGTTTATTGCCATACTCTATACTACAGCCCCTGCGGTAGGTGCTTTTGGTATGTACAACATGCTGAACACTACTGTTAACAAGCCTATAGATTCATTGCCCCAATGGGTTAACAACTGGCAACAGACAAAGCTGATCGGCATCGATGATAAGAACGGCGACGGACGTGTGCAGTACGTAAAGGATCCAGCTAGAAATGAGCTGATGATCGACAAAGACATCATGGTGCTGGCCAATCCTGAAATTGCACGTCTACCGAACTGGGTAATTGCCCTGGTGGCAGCTGGTGGTCTGGCTGCGGCGCTTTCTACAGCAGCTGGCTTGTTGCTGGTAATCTCTACGTCTATTGCCCACGACCTGCTTAAAAAATCTGTGATGACAGAGATATCTGAAAAGCAGGAGCTGATCGCAGCACGCATTGCAGCAACTATAGCAGTAGTAATTGCAGGCTATTTTGGAATCAACCCGCCAGGCTTTGTGGCAGAGGTAGTAGCATTCGCTTTTGGTCTGGCAGCGGCATCGTTCTTCCCGGTCATCATCATGGGTATTTTCTCTACCCGTATGAACAAGCAGGGAGCCATCTGGGGAATGGTGGTAGGTATGATCTTCACGATCAGCTATATCTCATACTTTAAATTCGTTAACCCGGAGATGAACACTCCTGAAAACTGGTTTATGAACATCTCTCCGGAAGGTATAGGCACCGTTGGTATGATTCTGAATTTTGTTGTATCTTTTACTATATCAAGGTTCACGCCAGCCCCGCCAGCCCATATTCAGGACCTGGTAGAGGATATCCGTATCCCACGTGGAGCAGGAGAGGCGGTAGCTCATTAATTGCTAATTGCTAATTGTTGATTGGCTATATAAATCATTGTCAGTTACCTAGCAGTTGATCTAATAGAATTATAACTCCCGTAATTCCCCCTCCTGTTTTTAGGAGGGGGTTAGGGGGAGGTAAAACTCCTAAACTCTCTAACTACCATGCGCGACAGGGTAAAAGGCAGGCGGTTATTTTTTATCAGTGCGCTGTTTATGGTGCTGCTGAACTTCCCGTTGATCTCCATTTTCAATAACGGTGGAACGGTGGGAGGAGTGCCTGTACTGTACCTGTACATTATGGTAGTGTGGCTGGCATGCATTGCGGCCATTGGTTTTTTCATTAACAAGCAAGACCCCAAAAAAGGAAAAGGCAAAGTATGAACTATTGGGTTGTTATCGGCATATCGTTCTGCTATTTGGCGCTGCTTTTTGTGGTGGCATCCTGGGCAGAAAGACGTTCTGCGGCCGGGCGTAGCCTGGTAAGCAACCCCTACATTTATGCACTTTCGATGGCTGTGTACTGCACCGCCTGGACCTACTATGGCAGTGTAGGCAGAGCAGCATCGGGTGGCTTGGAATACCTGGCTATTTACATTGGCCCAACCCTGATGGCACCGCTGTGGTGGGTAGTGCTGCGCAAGATTATCCGCATCTGCAAAGTACAGCGCATTACCACCATTGCCGATTTTATCTCGTCGCGGTATGGCAAAAATATTACCCTTGGCAGTATCGTTACCGTCATTTTTGTGCTGGGCATCATCCCTTACATCTCTTTGCAATTAAAAGCCATAACAAGCAGTTTAACTATACTTACAGGCCGTGCAGGAGAGATTGAGGCTTTCCCGGATACATCGTTCTTTATTGCAGTTGGTCTGGCGTTGTTCATTATAGTATATGGTACGCGCCACATCGAGGCTACCGAACGGCACGAGGGGTTGGTAACTGCCATTGCCTTTGAGTCGGTGCTGAAGCTGGTGGTTTTTATAGCTGCTGGTTTATTTGTAACCTATGGCGTGTTCAACGGCTTTGGCGACATTATGCAGCAAGCGGCGCAACTACCGGACTTTGCACAACTAATGACATTTGATGCGGAAGGAGGTTATGGGCAATGGTTCTGGATGGTAGTGCTCTCTATGCTGGCTATACTTTTGCTGCCTCGCCAGTTCCAGGTGGCTGTAGTGGAGAACGTAAACGAACAGCACCTGAACAAAGCCATGTGGTTGTTCCCGCTGTACCTGTTCGCCATTAATATTTTTGTATTGCCCATTGCCTTTGGCGGTGATATTTTATTCGCTAACGGTACTGTAGATGCCGATATGTTTGTGCTGGCCATTCCGCTAAGCGAAGGTAAAAGTATACTTTCGGTACTGGTATACCTGGGCGGATTTTCTGCTGCTACCAGTATGGTGATTGTATCGGTGATGGCGCTGAGTGTGATGATGAGCAACAACCTGATCATGCCGGTGTTGGTAAGCGTGCCCGGCATTAAAAACCGTTACCAGCACAAACTCACAGCCATACTTGTAAACAGCCGCCGCTTCTGTATTTTGCTGGTGCTGTTGCTGGCTTACCTGTACTACAAAGGTGTGGCAGAGTATTACTCGCTGGTAGAAGTTGGCCTGGTGTCCTTTGCGGCGGCGGCACAGTTTGCGCCGGCTGTTATTGGGGGTATTTTCTGGAAAGAGGCCACTAAGAACGGAGCATTGGCAGGCATCATTGTAGGCGCTATACTGTGGTTTTATACATTGGTGGTGCCCTCTATGGTAGGGGTAGGAATGTTGCCGGAAACCATACTTAACAATGGGCTTTTCGGGGTGGAGTGGCTAAGGCCTTTCGAACTGTTTGGCATGCAGGGTATGGATTACATTTCGCACGGCATGTTCTGGAGCATGTTCCTGAACACCGGCCTGTACATAGGGGTGTCGCTGCTCAGCCGGCAAACCTCCCAGGAACGAAACCAGGCCGAGGTTTTCGTAGATATCTTCAAGTACTCCACAGTATACGAGTCATCCATTGTATGGAAGGGTACAGCCTACATTCCGGATATAAAGTCACTTTTGGTAAGTTTTTTAGGAGAGAAACGTGCCGAGACCGCTATGAAAGCTTATCAACGCAAGTATCCTGAACCAGCTGACGAATCAGGCAAAGCAGACCCCAAACTGGTTACCTATGCCGAAAAACTTTTGGCTGGCGTGATAGGCTCTTCTTCGGCGCGCATCATGGTATCGTCGGTGGTAAAGGAGGAGGAAATAAGTATAGACGAGGTGCTCAATATTTTAAAGGAGTCTCAGCAACTGATCTCGATCAACAACGAACTTCGCCGCAAATCGATGGAGTTGCGTAGGGCAACGGAACAACTGCGCAATGCCAATGATAGGCTAAAGCAACTCGACGAACTAAAAGATGAATTCCTTTCTACAGTTACCCACGAACTGCGCACGCCTCTTACATCTATTCGTGCTTTGTCGGAGATACTGTACGATAACCCGGACATGGAGCGCGACGACCAGGAGCATTTCCTGCACACCATCGTAAAGGAGTCGGAGCGGCTAACTAGGCTGATAACCCAGGTGCTGGACCTGGAGCGGTTCGAGTCGGGTAAACAGAAGCTGAACCTGGCACCGCTGCAGATGAAAGAAGTGATCGACGAATCGGTGGAGGCGCTGATACAATTAGTGCAGGAAAAGCACATAGAACTAGTAGTGGATGTACAGCAAAACCTGCCGGAGGTAAACGGCGATAAAGACCGTCTGATACAGGTGCTGGTAAACCTGATCTCCAACGCCATCAAGTTCTGTAACCCGGAGCACGGCAAGATCATCGTATCCAGCTATTACATCGACGGCGACATTAAAGTAAACGTGGCAGACAATGGCAAAGGCATAGAGCCGGAGGCCCAGAAACAGATTTTTGATAAATTCTATCAGGCCAGAAACCAAAACCTGAGAAAGCCGGAAGGCAGCGGCCTGGGTCTTGCCATCAGCAGGCAGATCGTAGAGTCGCACCAGGGTAAGTTGTGGGTAGAGAGTGAGCCCGGACATGGCGCTAAGTTCTCTTTTGTGCTGCCTGTAAAAGTGGCTGTTCCGGCAGCTAAAGTATAAATTATGAAGAAAGTAAAAGATAAGATGAAAGTGCTGGTGGTAGATGATGATCCAAGTATACTGCTCCCGCTGGAGTTCCTGATGCGCAAAAATGGCTTTAATGTATTTATAGCCCGCAACGGTACAGAAGCCATCGAAAGCGTGAACAAGGAACTGCCGCAGGTGGTGGTGCTAGATATCATGATGCCCGATGTAGACGGCTATGAAGTATGCCGCTACATCCGCAGCAAAGAAGAAATGAACGGAGCCAAGGTCATTTTCCTGAGTGCCAAAACAAAGGAGGCCGATATCAAAAAAGGCTACGAAGTAGGAGCAGACCTGTATATCCCGAAACCGTTTTCGCCCCGTTTTTTAATGGAGAAGATAAAAGAACTGTCAGCCAGCTGACGCCATAATTTTAAAGCCTGATACTATGGAAACCTTAACCCAAACCCCGAGTACATATGCAGCGGCTTACAGCAAAAGTATAGCCGATCCTGAAGGCTTCTGGGCCGAACAGGCAGAGCAGATTGCCTGGTTCGAAAAGCCGGAGCAGATCCTGAGTAACGATGAGAAAGGATTTTACCGTTGGTTTAAAGGTGGCAAACTAAACACCGCTTACCTGGCCCTGGACTACCACGTAGAAAACGGCCGTGCCGACCAGACTGCCCTTATCTACGACTCACCAGTAACAGGTACCATCAAAAAGTATAGTTACCGTGAGTTCCGGGATATGGTAGCGCGTTTTGCCGGGGCTTTGCGTGGTTTGGGTGTGGGCAAAGGCGACACGGTGGTAATTTACATGCCGGTAATTCCGGAGGCAGTTGTAGCTATGTTGGCCTGCGCGCGCTTGGGTGCTATCCATTCCGTAGTGTTTGGTGGCTTTGCACCGCATGAGCTCAGCGTGCGGATAGATGATGCCAAACCTAAAGTAGTTATCTCTGCATCCTGCGGCATCGAGTTCGAAAAGCATATTCCTTACAAGCCCTTGTTGGATAAAGCCCTGCTCGACAGCCAGCACAAACCGGATCATACGATCATACTTCAGCGCCCTTACGTGGAAGCAGAAATGCAACCCGGCCGCGACCTGGATTACATAGAACTGCTGCAAAAAGCCGAACCTGTAGATTGTGTTCCGGTAGATGCACACGACCCGCTTTACATACTTTATACTTCAGGCACAACCGGCAAACCGAAAGGCATCGTGCGCGACAATGGCGGCCATGCCGTAGCGCTAAAGTATAGCATGAAAGCTGTGTATGGTGTGGACCCGGGAGATGTGTTCTGGGCTGCTTCGGATGTGGGTTGGGCAGTAGGGCATTCGTACTTAGTATACGCGCCGCTGATCCATGGCTGCACAACAGTGCTGTTTGAAGGCAAACCTGTTCGCACACCCGATGCCGGTACGTTCTGGCGCATCATCAAGCAGCATGATGTAAAGGTGCTGTTTACGGCTCCAACAGCCATACGTGCCATCAAAAAAGAAGACCCCGACGGACATCATAAAAGACGTTTCGACCTGCCCTCGCTTAAGTACCTGTTCCTGGCCGGAGAACGCTGCGATGTGGCAACTTACTATTGGGCTAAAGACATGCTACGGGTGCCGGTAGTAGACCATTGGTGGCAGACAGAATCAGGGTGGCCGATGGTGGCGAATATGGTTGGCTATGGCTTGTTTCCTGCTAAACCTGGGTCTGCCGGTAAACCTGTATGCGGCTATAAAGTAGAGATTTTGGGCGAAGAAGGGCAGGAGCTGATTCCGGCGCAGGAAGGCTATGTGGCGGTAAAACTACCGTTGCCTCCAGGTTGCCTGCCAACGCTTTGGGAAGATGACGAACGTTTCCGGAAATCATACTTAGAGCGTTTCCCGGGTTACTACATGACCGGCGACGGCGGCTACATAGACGAAGAGGGCTATGTGTACATCATGGGTCGTATCGACGACGTGATCAATGTGTCGGGCCACAGGCTTTCTACCGGCGAAATGGAAGAAATGGTAGCCTCGCACCCAGCAGTAGCCGAGTGTGCCGTAATCGGTATCTCAGACGAACTGCGCGGCCAGAGGCCCATCGGATTGGTAGTGCTAAAAGACGGACAGATCATAAAAGAGGAGCAGCTGGAACTGGAGCTGGTAGCGCTTATAAGAGAGAAAATCGGTGCAGTGGCATTCTTCAAAAATGTACTGATAGTACAGCGATTGCCTAAAACACGCTCAGGTAAGATTCTTCGTAAAATAATGCGGAACATCGCCGACGGTGACCACTATGCCATTCCATCCACCATAGACGACCCGGCTATACTTACCGAGATCCACGACAGGTTAAAATCCCGTGGCATTGGCAATGCTTTTATACTTTAAAGTGGCAAGCTGCCTTCCTCGGAGGGATTAGGAGTGGGTAAATCACTTCACAGAAGAAAAGTTAAAACCGACTAAACTGAACCTATAAACAACTAAACCAACCAAACGATGACAAATTTTCAAGTTAAGACATACGACGAGTACCAGCAGGCTTACCAGCGTAGTTTAGAAGATCCGGAAGGTTTCTGGAGTGATATTGCGAGCACCTTTACGTGGCGCAAAAAATGGAACACCACCCTGGAGTGGAACTTTGAGGAGCCTGACGTGAAGTGGTTTAAAGGTGGTAAACTTAATATCACAGAAAACTGCCTGGATCGCCACTTGAAAACGCGCGGCAACAAACTGGCCCTGATCTGGGAGCCAAACGATCCGAAAGAAAGATTTGTGCGCTATACGTACCGAGAACTCCACGAGAAAGTATGCCAGTTTGCCAATGTGCTGAAGAAGAACGGAGTGCAGAAAGGAGATCGTGTGTGCATTTACATGCCAATGATCCCGGAGTTGGCTTTTGCAGTACTGGCCTGTGCGCGAATTGGTGCCATTCACTCTGTAATTTTTGCCGGTTTTTCGGCCGTAAGTATGGCTGACAGGATTAACGATGCCGGTGCTAAAATGGTACTTACCTCGGATGGCCTGAATCGCGGAGCCAAGCAGATTCCGGTAAAGCGTGTGGTAGACGAAGCCCTGGAAACATGCCCAACTGTTGAGAAGGTTATTGTAGTAGAGCGTTTAGGCTGGGCCGTGAACATGGTAGAAGGCCGGGATGTGTGGTACCATGACGAAATAAAAGATGTCAGCAAAGAGTGCCCGGCAGAAGTAATGGATGCGGAAGACATGCTATTTATACTTTATACTTCGGGCTCTACAGGCAAACCAAAAGGCGTAGTGCATACCTGTGGCGGTTACATGGTATATGCACACTATAGTTTCTGCAACGTGTTTCAGTACGAAGAAAGCGATATTTACTGGTGTACTGCTGATATTGGCTGGATTACTGGCCACACCTATTTGCTGTATGGCCCGTTGCTGGCAGGTGCTACCACACTTATGTTTGAGGGTGTGCCAACGTACCCGGACATGGGCCGCTTCTGGCAGGTTTGTGATAAGTTTGGCGTTACTATCTTCTACACAGCACCTACTGCCATCCGCTCTCTGATGGGCGGCGATATCGATGACGTACTATCCTATAGTCTCGACTCGCTGCGGGTACTCGGTTCGGTGGGAGAGCCGATAAACGAAGAAGCCTGGCATTGGTACCATACCCACGTGGGTAAAGAACGATGCCCTTTAGTGGATACCTGGTGGCAAACCGAAACAGGCGGTATCATGATCTCTACGCTGGCTAACGTTACACCAATGAAACCCAGCCATGCAGCGCTGCCTTTGCCAGGTGTGCATCCTATACTTGTAGACAGCGACGGAAAAGAGATCACCGAAAACGGCGTAGAGGGTCACCTGTGCATCAAGCATCCATGGCCAAGTATGATCCGGACCACGTACGGCGACCACGAACGCTGCCGCCTGAGTTACTTCTCTACTTACAAAGGTTTATACTTTACCGGCGACGGAGCCAAGCGCGATGAGAATGGCCTTTACCGCATCATCGGACGTGTGGATGATGTGATCAACGTATCCGGTCACCGTTTTGGTACCGCTGAGATCGAAGAAGCCATCAACCACAACAGCCATGTAATTGAGTCGGCAGTAGTAGGTTTTCCGCACGATGTAAAAGGCCAGGGCATCTACGCCTTCGTGATCTGCAAAGACAGGCCTGAGAATGACGAATGGCTACGCGCCGAGATCATCGAAACGGTAGTGGAGAAGATAGGTAAAATTGCCAAGCCGGATAAGATTCAGATCGTGACAGGGCTACCGAAAACCCGCTCCGGCAAGATCATGCGCCGCATCCTGCGTAAAGTAGCTGAAGGCGATGTTTCTAACCTAGGCGATACCTCTACCTTACTTGATCCTGCTGTAGTAGATGAGATTGTGGAAGGATCCTTAAGCAAAGCAAAAGTTTAGTTGATTATAGTTTAGTTGATTGTTAAAAGTCCTGCTGCACCTGTAGCAGGACTTTTGTTTTATCTTCTCCTACCCCCTCCTAAAAACAGGAGGGGGTATCTTTATCTTATACTGGCGCCAGCATCCAGCTGGTGACGTTGGGTGTGTGCGAGTCTCCAGACTCGCATTCTAGTTGCCGTTGGTCCAACCACCCCTGCCCCCTCAGAGCTACGCTCGCTACCTTCGAACTCGCGTTCTCGGTAGTCTAAGGCGGCGAATCTGCTATCGCTAATTCAATTTCATTACTCTGTAGACTTTGCTTAATCTCTATTCCCTAAGATCTTTCCAAGATGACAGAGAGAGATGGCTTCAACTATAGTGATGGAAGAAGATATAGTAAGAAAAATTCCCCTCCTTAGACAAGGAGGGGCAGGGGTGGTTGGACCCAGTACTGCCAACTAACAACTGACACCTTGCAAAGCCACAACCAAACCCGTAACTTAACACCTATAAACCACCGCTATGAAACCCTCCAACGCCATACAGGAACGGGTGCAGGAATTCCTGAACAAGTATCCGCCATTTAACCTGGTAAAGCCTGAAAAGCTGCAGCAACTGGCGGCGCACGTGCGGGTTTTATTCTTGGAGCCGGAGCAGGTGCTGTTCTCGCAAGAAGATGAAGCACATTTATACTTCTATCTAGTTCGGCAGGGATCGGTCAGGCTGGAGCAGCAGGATACAAACGGCAACACAAGACTGGTTGATGTATGCGACGAAGGTGACGTATTTGGCGCGCGCGCGCTTATTGCCAAAAAGAGTTATTCCTCCACAGCCACCGCTGCAGAAGAAACGCTGGTGTATGGCGTACCGATTGCGCAGTTCGAACCCATACTTCACGAAAACCCTGAGGTGGCTTTATACTTTGCAGCCGGCTTCGCAGCAGGAGCTTCGGTACAACATGGCCGCATGCAGGAAACCAACCAGGCCCGACGCGGACTAAAGAGCCAGTTGGGTTTGCCGTTGCCTCTGCACCTCGAAGATGTATTGGCTGTGGATACCTCGCAGAGTCTCGTTACCTGCTCACCGGAAACCTCGCTGCGCCTGGCTGCCCAGATCATGAGCGACAAAGACTCCAGTTTTATGGTGGTGGTGGATGAACAGCAAAAGCCTTTAGGTATACTGACGGACACCGATATGCGCAAACGTGTAGTGGCTGGCCATGTAAGTATAGATGATACGGTAACAGCTATTATGTCGAAGCCGGTGGTAAGTATAAAACCAAACCCGCACATGGCTGAGGCGCTGATCGCGATGATACGGCACAAGATTAAACACCTCTGCATTACATCTGACGGAAGTATAAATACAGTGGTGCAGGGCGTTCTAACGGAGCATGACCTGCTGCTGGCACAGGGCAGTAACCCGGCAGTGCTGGTGCAGGAGATCCGTCAGACTAAAAATATCGAAAGCCTGCCAGTCCTGCGCGACCGTGCTGAAGAGTTGCTGCACAAATACCTGGAGCAGGAGGTAAGCATAGCCTTTGTCGCCAACATCATCACCGAAATAAACGATGCGCTTATAGTTCGGGCTTTGCAGTATGCCGAAAGTGTACTTGGCGAGCCGCCTTTGCGCTATTGCTGGCTGAGCATTGGCAGCGAAGGCCGCGAAGAACAACTGCTGCGTACCGACCAGGATAACGCTTTGGTATTTGAAGACCAGCATGCCGCCGGCGAGAAAGAGGCGCAGACATACTTCCTGAAACTGGCAACTATAGTGAACGAATTGCTGGAGAAAAGCGGCTTCGAGAAATGCCCAGCCAACATGATGGGCAGCAATTCGAAATGGTGCCAGCCGCTGCACACCTGGAAACAGTATTTCTATAGTTGGATACACGAGCCAACCGAAGAGGCTATCATGCACACATCCATTTTCTTCGATTACCGCCCCGTATACGGCGACTTTAAACTGGCCACGCAACTAACCGACTATATTTACGAGCACATACAGCAGGAACGGATCTTTCTGCCGTTCCTGGCCAAACACGCGTTGCAAACACCGCCGCCGCTCAGTTTTTTCCGGAATTTTATAGTTGAACGTGGCGGCGAGCACAAAGACCAGTTCGACATAAAACTGCGCGCCATGACACCCCTAATAGACGCTGCCCGTGTGCTGACGCTGGACAACCGCATTGCCGGAATGAACAATACCTTTAAGCGTTTCGAGAAGCTGGCGGAGTTGGAGCCCCAGAATGCCGATCTGTACCGCGAAGCAGCCATGGCCTACGAAATTATGATGCGTTACCGTGCCCTGAACGGCTTGCGTAACCACAACTCCGGCCGCTACCTGAATCCACAGGAACTGAACAAGCTGGAGCGGCAAACGCTGCGTAACACGTTTAAACCTATCAGCGATGTGCAGGAGTTGCTGCAGGTGCGTTTCCAACTTAGCTATTTAGGCTGATGCTTAATTGGCTGCAGAATCTGTTTTCGCGCCCACCGCAGGCTGCACCCGATGATCCGGAATTCTGGAAAGTATACCTGCAAAGTATAAACAGCCAACCCTCTGCCGCTACTCCAATACAGGAGGCGGTATTTGTAGTATTTGATACCGAAACCACTGGCCTCGATACCAAAACAGATAAAGTACTAAGTATAGGTGCTGTTAAAGTGCAGGGGCAGCAGGTGCTGGTGCAGGATAGTTTTGAGTGCCTGGTGCAGCAGGAGGTGGAACTGGGCAACAAGAGCTCGGAGGTGCACGGCATACTTCCCTCGCAGGTGCAGGAGCAGGGGTTAACCGAGCAGGAGGCGCTACAGGCGTTCCTGACTTCTGCCGGCAATGCCATACTGGTAGGCCACCACGTAAAGTTCGACACCGAAATGCTGAACGGCATGCTCCGACGCAGCGGCATACAAGGCAAGCTATATAACCGAAGTATAGACACCGCCCAACTGGCCCAGCGCCTCGAGCGTTTTCGCCAAAGTCCCGATAGCTTCAGCCGTTCCGACTACAGCCTCGACGCCCTCAGCCAAAAGTATAACCTGCCCACCGAAGCCCGCCACACTGCCCCCGGCGATGCCTTCACCACCGCCATACTTTTGCTGAAGCTGCTGGCCCTTGCAAAGAAGCGAGGGATAAAGACGGTAGGGGAGTTGGTGAGGTAGGGGGAATATCGATGAAATGTTGTATGCTTATTTGGTATAACCGCTGATTGGGAAAAATCAGTGTTAAAAGTATTTGATATGAAAATGAAAAGAATTGTCCTCCTTTTTGTATTTTCAACAATTGCGATGTTCGCCTTAACACCACTTGGAATGTATGGTCATCAGTATAAATTCTCGGCCGTTACCATTCTATACTTTCTCTTCACATGGTATTTTCTGTGTAAGGCAGCTAATTTACAGGAAAAAGTATGGGTAATCATCCTAATATTGCTTCCTCCGGCAGCTCTTTACCTGCCTGCACATCTGATAAATTTTGAAAATACTCAGAAGTCAATTCCAAGTTCTGCAGCACACTTTATTGGTATAAGTGCAGGCGCCTTAGTAAGTATGTCAGGCAGGCCTCTCAAAATTGGCTTAGTAACTTTAGTATTGCTCCTATGTGTTTGGACTACTTCAAAGGGTTACGATCTTTGGCTTCATAAATTGAATTTTGGAACATTCACAGGTTCTGTTTCAGAGCAGTCGCCTCATTTTTCTTTGTCGGATTCAGAAGGCAATGTTGTGACGAACAGTAACTTTAATGAAAAACTGGTCGTGATGGATTTTTGGACTACAAGCTGTGGAATATGCTTTAAGAAATTTCCTGTTTTACAGGAGAAGGTCCAAGCTTATAAAGACCATCCACAAATCGAATTTTATGCTGTGAACATACCCATACCCAGAGATACATTAGGGCAGGGGCAAAGAACAATCGAAAATTTAGGTTACTCATTTCCCAATTTTTTCGCTAGTGGGGTGGAAGTAGCAAAAGCCTTTGGAGTACAATATTATCCGACAGTACTTATACTTAAAGATGGAAAGGAAATAGTCTATAGAGGTAATATTGAGGGTATAGAAGACGAAATAGCTAGTTATTTAAATCAATAAAAGTACCTAGGCGGCATCTTTGGTACAATTTTGCACTGTGCGTTGCCTATATCAGTAATATTAAATAACCCACACCATGCCAAGAAAATCATTTACCGCAGAAGGGGCAGTAGCCGTAGGCCCGTATTCACATGCCGTGGAGGCCGGCGATCTGGTTTTCATCTCCGGGCAAACACCAATTGATGCAGCAACCGGGAAACTGGTAGAAGGCGACATAGCTACCCAAACGGAACAATGTTTTAAAAACCTATTTACTGTGCTAGCTGCTGCTGGTCTAACGCCTGATGATGTGGTGAAGGTAAATGTGTTTCTGACAGACATGGCCAATTTTGCAGCTATGAACGCTGTGTACGAAAAGCATTTTGCCGCTCCCTATCCTGCCCGAACAACTATAGGCGTGGCCTCACTACCTTTAGGCGCGCAGGTAGAACTGGAGATGATTGCCAGGAGAGGCTCATAAAGTATACCTATACTTTGCCATTTATACTTTCATCAACCATTGTCGGCATTTCCATTACAAGCAAAACTCCCGTTACCCATACTTCTCACGTAACAAACCCATATCTTTGCAGCAGCAAAAGTATAAGCTATGATCGACGAGACACATAACCCCTGGACTATCCTGTCCAGCAAAGATATTTACCAGAACCCCTGGATACGCGTGCGCGAAGACCAGGTGCTTAACCCAAAAGGCGGCGAAGGCATCTACGGCGTTGTAAGTATGAAAAACAAAGCTATTGGCATTATACCCATTGATGACGAAGGCTATACTTACCTGATTGGGCAATATCGTTATCCCCTAAACGAGTACAGCTGGGAGATACCCATGGGTGGCGGCTTGGTAGAGAACGACATCTTGGAATCTGCAAAGCGTGAGTTGCAGGAGGAAACCGGCTTTACCGCCGCAAAGTGGACCAACATCTGCAGGCTTCATACTTCCAACTCCGTTACCGATGAAGAGGGCTTTGTGTTCCTGGCGCAGGAGCTTACCGCCGGTGAAACCGCTTTTGAGGAAACCGAGGAGTTGCACATTAAGAAAGTGCCTTTTGCAGAAGCCGTACGCATGGCCATGAACAACGAGATTACCGATGCAATTAGCGTAGCCGGTATACTTAAAGCGCACATCATGCTGCAGCAGGAAGGGCAGAAGTAAATTTACAGGTTTAACCCACCCCTAACCCCTCCGAGGAGGGGAATCCTGGGCTACTGCTGTAGTCAGATTTTAGTTTCAACGTTAACGGTATTAAGCGGGCAGGTTGCAACCTGTCCCTATGAAAATATAGATACGAAAATTCGAAGCTCGGAGCTCCCAATTTTTAATGAAGGTAGCTATGAGAAAGATATCAGCCCATAGACGTGGCCTTGCAGCCCAGAAGCAAGCCAAAGCCAAAGGTGAAGCGAAAGGCAAGTAAAACTGAGGAACACAAACAACTATAAAACTTTAACTTGGTTCGGGTAGTAAGCAAAGTTACCTACAGAATAGTGGCTACCAGTAAATCAACATATCTTATCTAAACCTATACCACGCAGCAACACAGTACGTTATTGAATTATTCTGAAACTGCTTTGGTTCTTGAGGAGTTGAACAATAAGGGAATATTATTACATTTGAGTGCATGAAAGCGATTAAATACCTTTCCCAAAGACTGTATGCAACCTGGTGCTGCACCTGGTTCATAGTGCCGTTTGTAATAACATACCCGGCACAGGCCTTCCTTATCCGGAAAGAGAAGTGGTACAAGCACGTGCACGGCATCAACAGAGTATGGTCTACGGTATTTCTGCGTATGTTTATAACGCCTCTGATTGTAGAGTGGCGTATGAAGTTCAACCCGAAACAGCAGTATATTTTTACGCCCAACCATAGTTCTTACCTCGACATCCCGATGATGCTGCATTCCATCCCCGGATTTCTTAACTTTGTAGGGAAAAGCTCGCTGACGAAGGTGCCTTTGTGGGGAAAAGTATACAACAAACTGTATATCTCCGTAGACCGTAAAAGCGCTGTAAGCAGTGCTAAGAGTTACATTAAGTCGGTTAAAACACTGGAGCAGGGCCGTAACCTGGTTATTTTTCCGGAGGGCACTATTCCGCCTACAGCCGGAGAGCAGCTGTTGCCTTTTAAAGACGGACCTTTTAAACTGGCCATCGAAAAGCAGTTGCCGCTGGTGCCGGTAACCATGCCTTACAATCAGCACTTTCTGCCTGACTTGGACGGTAAGCTAAAAATAAGGTGGCATCCGCTTAAAATAGTGTTCCATGAGCCTATTGAAACAAAAGGGATGACACAAGCAGATCTGCCATTATTAAAAGAGCGGGTCTTCAATATAATACAAACAGAAGTAACGAAACATATAAAGACCGATGTCAACAGATATTCAGACTATCAGAAAATTAGCGCACTTAGCAAGGCTGGAGTTTAACGAGGAGAAAGAGCAGGAGGTATTGCAGGACCTGAACAAGATCCTGAACTGGGTGGACCAGTTACGCGAACTGGATACTGAAAATGTGGAGCCCCTGACGCACATGTCTGAAGAGATGAACGTGATGCGCGAGGATGTGGCACAAAATACCATCACGCACGAACAGGCATTGCTGAATGCCCCTAAAAAAGACTCCGATTATTTCAGGGTACCAAAAGTGCTGGAATAGTCTGCTGACTACATATGGATAAAATAAAGTTTTGGAAAGGTTGGGATGCTGATATTAAGTATCCCTATCTTTTTTTATTGCTGCTGAGTTTATTGACGCTGGCTTTGGGTGTGTTCTACTACTTTGCCGGTGAAAATCTGACCTACAGCTGGGACAAGATATCAGATCTGCAGGTAGTGCCGTTGCCGGTGCATGAGGTATCACGGCTGCTCGAGAGCTTTACCTTGTCTGCAGATGGTTACCTGCTTTTTGAGCAGTATGATGTGTCCTTGCCCGCAGTTAACACTACGGCAGCTACACTGTTCATGGGGCTTATTGCGCTATGTATTGCCTTTTATGCTGCTGCCATTAGTACTATGCAGCGCATCCCATACTTTGTGGGGATGCTCCTGCTGATGCTTTTCCTGGCTAGTTTTAATTTTGATCTTCTTTCTATTTTCGGATCAGGTGCCAGCCAAACGGCTCTTCTGTTAAGTATAGTCTTCCTGGCAATCAGCAGTTATGTTTTCCACGCTTTCCTGCCTCAAACCGGGTTCTCGTTGCGCTTGCTTACTATGCTGGGAATTGTAAGCATACTTGGCGTACTTTATTACACTGAGGCAGAATTCTCTGGAGAGTTAGTAACCCTGCATTTGGTTAACTATAGCAGTATTGGTACCCTTGTTGTTACACTGCTGTTCATGGTGTGGGTATCTTACGAAAACGTAAACGTACTGCTTTGGATAAACACACAGGCCAAAACACCGGAGCGCCGCTTTAGCATGTGGCAGTTTGTACTGGTTACTGTATTATACCTGCTTACCCTGCTGCTGCTATACCTGCGCCACATCGGGTACCTGCACGCCGACCTGGTATTTATAAATGCTTATGTTGTGCTGCTCCTGTCTACTTTTGCGGGTTTCTGGGGAATGCGCCAGCGGGAAGCATATTATAAGAAACTGTTCCTTTTTAAGCCAACAGGGGCTGTTTTATACTTGGTTTTTGCAACACTAGCCTTTGCCAGCATAGGGTATGCTTTTGCCACTGCCAACGATACTTATATCGCGCTCTTCCGCGACCTGATCGTTTACACCCACCTGGCCTTCGGTTTTGTGTTCTTTATCTACATCATGATAAACTTCGGCAGACTGATAGAGCAGCGGCTGGCAGTTTATAAGGTTGTCTACGAGCCAAAGAGTCTGTCCATATTCTCGTTTTTCATGATGGGGCTTATACTTTGCGGTATACTCATAGTACGAACTCAATATCGATCATACATATATGCAAAGGCCGGCTATTACAGTTATCTAGGCGACCTTTACACGGCATCTGGAAACGATATACTGGCGGAGCGGTTTTATGAGGAAAGTGATGTTTACGACGTAAATAACGTAAAGGCAAACTATAGTCTAGCAGGCCTGTACCGTAAAACTTACCAGCACAACAACGAAATACTTAGGCTCAAAGATGCTATCTCTAAAAGGCCAAACCCAAAGCTGTATGTGCGCCTGGCAAACCTGTACGATAGTAAACGCTATTTCTTTGAGAAGCTCTATGTGTTGCAGGAGGGAGCAAGGGCTTTCCCGGAAAGTGCTGAAATTTATAACAACCTAGCCTTGATGTACGCGCAAACCAACGTGCAGGATAGTACCGAATACTACTTTAACCTGGCGCAGCGGCACGCATCTAACGATAATTTTATTTATAGCAACAGGCTCGCTTTTTATACCCGGCAGGCCATGCTGGAGCCTGCACAGGCATTGCTTAGCGAGTCCATCAAAGGAAAGTATAAGACACTGCGCAGCAACACAGCATTGTTAAGGCAACTGCTGGGGCTCGAACCACAAGAAAAAGAAGCCTACATGCCAGACTCTCTGGATGATGTGGAAGATCTGACGCTTTTTTATAACCAGACCATCAGCAGGCTAAGTGAAGGCGACACAGGCAGAATTGAACCTATAAACCGCTACCTGGCCTCGCCGGGTAACCAACTGTTTTTAGAGGACCTGCTATACCTGAAAGGGCTGGTGCACCATTACAATGGTCGCCCGAAAGAGGGTAGAAGACTGCTTGAGAACCTGGCTTTGCAAGCAGAGGCTAAAAGCGGCTACTATAACTATGCCTTGGGGCATTGGATGCTGGAAGAAAAAAACTACAGAGCAGCAGCTTTTTACTTTAAAAAATCGAAAGATAACGGTTACCAGAATGCTTTCCTGGCACATGGGTATGCACTTGCGCTAGCTAACCAGCCGCAACAGGCCGTAGAAGCTTTGCAAGAGGTTGGCTACACCGAAAACGAGGCAGCCATAGCGGTAGCCCAAGATCTGATGGCAGTTTTGCAGCAGAGTAGCCAGGCTGTTGTTGAACAGGCTCCTGATAAAGATAAAGTACAGTACATGCTTTCTTTCCTGCCCCGGCTTACCTTGCAGGAGGTGAGCCAACTGGTGGAGGCTGTACAAGATAAAGAGCTAAATCGCCAAACCCTTGTAGCACGTGTGGATTACCTGATGGGCAGAAAGCGCTGGAAAGAAGCCTATGATGCTATACAAGATGCATCCTCGAAGTTACAACCGGAGGGCGATCTGCGTTCAGCTTTAAACCTGCAACAACTGCGCCTGTGGCTTTACACTGGAAAGTATGATGTACTGCTAGGCAAAATGGACCAGCTTTACCTGAAAGACCGTGATAAGCGACAGTACTTATACTTTAAGGCGAAAGTAGCAGAAGCCAAAGGACGTAACGAGGAAGCTGCAAGTAGGTATGAGCAGGCACTCAAAATGTTGATCTATGATGAAGAAGTGGTGTTGGCAGCGGCTAACTTCTTTAATACTCATGAGCCCAAATCAGAGAAAGCCTATAATATACTGCTGAGCGGTATTACCTATAACCCCTTTGCCGTTGAGCTTCAAAAAGCCTATGCCCTAGAAAGTACTGAACTAGGCCTTTATAGTTATGTAGACGAAGCTAAAGAGGCGCTTAAAGGCTTGCTTCCTGCCTCAGAATACACTACATTTATAGAGAAATTAGACAAAAAGCGCCAGGAGGCAGAAGCACGCGCCGACGAATGGCAACTATGAAATTAGCTGTATGAGCGTAATCATCGAAACTCACGATATCTCTAAGGTATACAGAATGGGAGCCGAAACCATTCATGCCCTTAAATCTGTATCCATCAAAATAAACAAAGGCGAGTATGTCGCCTTTATGGGGCCTTCGGGGTCTGGTAAATCCACGCTGATGAACATTATCGGCTGCCTGGATACCCCTACCGGCGGACAGTACATCCTGAACGGACAGGACGTTAGCAACATGACCGATAACGAACTGGCAGAGGTGCGTAACAAAGAGATCGGTTTTGTTTTCCAGACGTTTAACCTGTTGCCGCGCCAGTCTTCTTTAGAGAACGTAGCCCTGCCGCTAATTTATGCCGGTTACAGCAAGAGCCAGCGCGAGGAAAAAGCGCAGAAGGCACTGGAGAGTGTAGGCCTGGGCAATCGGGGCAAGCATAAACCTAACGAACTATCGGGCGGACAGCGGCAGCGTGTTGCCATTGCCCGTGCTCTTATAAACGACCCGAGTATTATACTTGCCGACGAACCAACCGGTAACCTCGACACCAAAACCTCTTACGAGATTATGGAGCTGTTCGAGAACCTGCATGCCAAAGGCAACACCATTATCATGGTAACGCACGAAGAGGATATTGCCAGGTATGCTCACCGTATTGTGCGCCTCCGCGACGGACTTATAGAGTCTGATACAATAAACGAAGATGTAGTAACAGCCTCTAGGTTTCAGGCTGAGCATTCAAACTAAATGAAAATTTATACTAAAACAGGCGACAAGGGGACAACTGCACTCATTGGCGGTACCCGTGTGTCTAAAGCCGACTTGCGCATCGAGTCTTATGGAACTATAGATGAGCTTAATTCATATATTGGCCTGGTGCGTGATCAGGATGTGAACAAAAACCGCCTTGATATTTTAAAAGAAATTCAGGACAGGCTGTTTACCATAGGTGCATTGCTAGCCACCGATCCTGAAAAATCAAGAATGAAAACCCCTGACCTGCACGAGGAGGATATAACTTTGCTGGAGCAGGAAATTGATAAATATACAGCAGAGGTGCCGCCATTGCGCGCCTTTGTGCTGCCGGGAGGGCATCAGTCGGTGTCGTTCTGCCATGTGGCCCGCTGTGTGTGCCGCCGTGCTGAGCGCCTGGCTATTAGCCTGCAGCAGGTAGCGGAGGTGGATAACCTGATCATAAAATATTTAAACAGATTATCTGACTATCTGTTTGCCCTTTGTCGTAAAATGACGCAGGAATTAGGTGTAGAAGAGATTACTTGGAAGCCTCGCGTCTGATACAAAATGGAAAAATCAAACAAACCTACTATGTCTTTAGATATGTTAACGATACCAGCCGAATGCGTAACAGAATCGCGTATTTCGGAACTGGACTACAACAACATTGAGTTCGGGAAAATATTCTCTGACCACATGCTGGTGGTGGATTACAAAGACGGAGCTTGGCAAACCCCGCAAATCATGCCTTACGGCAACATGTCATTAAGTCCGGCTACCTCTGCGCTGCACTACGGACAAGCTATTTTTGAGGGAATGAAAGCCTACAGATCAGCAGACGGAGATATTTTACTTTACAGACCGCTGGACAATTTTAAGCGCCTGAATATATCTGCTGAGCGTATGTGCATGCCGGCTTTGCCGGAGGATATTTTTATGCAGGGGCTAGAGCAACTGCTTAAGCTTGATGCTGCGTGGGTGCCGCCAACAGCAGGCTGCGCGCTTTACATCCGTCCGTATATGTTCGCTACCGACGATTTTATCGGGGTGCGTCCGTCTTCAAGCTACAGATTTGTGATTTTTTCGTGCCCTGTGGGCGCTTATTATGGTCAGCCGCTAAAGGTAGCCATTGAGCCGCATTTTGTGCGTTCGGCAGAGGGTGGTGCCGGTTATGCTAAGGCAGCTGGTAATTATGGCGCTGCTTTGTATCCGGCTAAAAAAATGCAGGAGCGAGGTTATCATCAGCTAATCTGGACAGACGCGAAAGAACATAAGTATATTGAAGAGTCTGGCACCATGAACCTGATGTTTGTGATTGATGGTAAGTTGATTTCGCCTCCGGTAAGCACTACCATACTAAGTGGCATAACCAGAGACAGTGTACTGCAACTGGCCCGCGACTTTGGTTATACTGTAGAGGAGCGTAAAATATCAGTAGATGAAATTGTAGAAGCGCATAAAACAGGCAAGCTGCAAGAGGCTTTCGGTACCGGTACTGCCGCTACTATTGCCCAGATCGCCATCATTCACTACAATGGCACCGACATGGAACTGCCTGCTATTGAAGGTCGTGAGATATCGAATAAAGTTGCCACTGAGTTGGATAAAATTAAAACCGGAGAGACACCAGACCCACACAGCTGGGTGTACCGAATCAGCCTATAAAGTATAAAGTATATTACAAAATGCTGGAGTATAAGCCTGTAGTTTATATTTCAGCATTTTGTCGTTTAAATAAAAGTATAACGCATAGCTAATGACAACAGAGCAAGTAAAAGAGTTGAAGGCCAGAGTAGAGGCCTTGAGGAGGTACCTTTGACTACGATAATAAGAAAGAGCAGGTAGCCGAAACTGAAGTACGCACAACCGCGCCTGATTTTTGGGATGAGCCCAAAGAAGCCGAAAAAGTACTGAAAGAGATCAAAAGTGTAAAAGTATGGACAGATCACTACGATGAAGTAGAGAAAGCTGTTTCTGACTTCGAGGTGCTGTTTGATTTTTACAAAGAAGGCGATGTATCGGAAGAGGACATACAGGTAGAGTATAAAAAAGCAGTTGGAGCTGTAGAAGGCCTTGAGTTTAAGCGTATGCTAAGCGGCGAGGAAGACCAACTAAGCGCGATACTGGAGATTAACCCGGGAGCCGGTGGCACCGAAAGCCAGGACTGGGCCGAGATGCTGATGCGTATGTACATTATGTGGGCAGAGTCGCATAACTTTGGGGTGAAGCAGATTAACTATAATGCCGGTGAAGGTGCAGGTATAAAATCTGCCACACTGGAAATTACAGGTGATTTTGCTTATGGCTACCTTAAATCTGAGATTGGAGTGCATCGCCTGGTACGCATCTCACCGTTTGATTCCGGAGGCCGCCGCCATACTTCGTTTGCCTCGGTTTTTGCCTACCCCGTAGTAGACGATACCATCAACATTGAGGTAAACCCTAGTGATATTGAGTGGGATACGTACCGTGCCGGAGGTGCAGGTGGCCAGAACGTGAACAAAGTAGAAACTGCCGTTCGCTTGAAACACAAGCCAACAGGTATAGTGATAGAATGCCAGATTGAGCGTTCGCAGCTAATGAACAAGGAGCATGCTATACGTATGCTAAAGTCGCGACTTTACCAGATAGAAATGGAGAAGCGCAACGAAGAGCGTGACAGGATAGAAAGCACCAAAAAACGCATCGACTTTGGCTCTCAGATCCGTAATTACGTGTTGCATCCCTACAAGCTTGTAAAAGATATCCGTACAGGTGTAGAACGCTCTGATGTACAGAATGTGCTGGACGGTGACCTGGATGAGTATATAAAAGCCTTCTTGATGCAGGCGTAAGTTTACCTAAAGTATAAAAGAAAAGGAGGCGCCTATCTTAGGCGCCTCCTTTTCTTTTATACTTTAGGTAAGGATTAACCTGTAACTACTACCCTCACTTCCATGGCACGGTGTACTGAGCCATCTGATAAAGTTACTCTGAAGAACATTCTAATAACATCATTAACCTGCAGAGGGCCTAAAGCATCATCAGTAATAGCGGCTGGCAAATCAGCTGCCGGAATAGTAAAAGTAACTGTTTGGCCAGGGCCTATGGGTTGATCTACAGCAATATTAGGTGCTGTATTTCTGTTAATTACTGCATTGGGTGCACGTGCATCAACAGCTGCCTGTGTTGTACCGGTTGGTAAGGTCGGACTGATGTTAGGAGCAGTAGCAGCACCATTGCGAAACCGTTGAGCGGCTACTGAAACTGCAGTAATCTGTTTCCCTTGCGGTACTTGTACATCGACTGAAATTGTGCCCGTCGAAACTGAGTTCTGAAATATTATAAAAGCATTTTCGTCTAGTTGTGGAAAACCATTAGCTCCAACTGATTGTGGAAATGTGACTGCTGCCTCAGGAACCGGATCAACATTTAATAATCCGTCAAATTCATCATCCTGGCAACTTGATGCCACAAAACTTATTAGAAGCAGTATGGCACAGTTTAAAAGTATATTTTTAAGTTTCATAATTAAAGTCTTTAGAAGTTATACTATTGAGGCATCCACCAAACCGGCACAAGCAATCCTGAAGGGTAATCCTGTAGCGGCACATTCTCCGAATTAGATTGAATTTCAGAAAGAGCATAGGGCCATCTGAATGGTATGTTCGTAACACCTGCCTGTGCATTCTGAGCGAGAGCCAAATTAGGAAACCCTGTACGACGATAATCATTGTATGCTTCATAGGCATTACCTACACTTGATGCCCATTTATCCCTAATCAGAATGTTTAACTTTCCTTGTGTAGATGATGCAGCATTAAATGCGGCTACCCGTCTGTCAATATAAGCAGCTGCGTTTGCCTCAAAGTTAGCGGGTAAGCTGGCACCACTCACAAATGAGATGATATCAGCAAACTGAGCTTCTAATGCTGCCCTGAAGTATTCAGAAGCATCTCCTGTGGTTCCAAGAGTTAAAGCGGCTTCTGCTAACCAGAAATTAACAGTACTAGCGGTGATGAGACGTATTGGAGCTCCACCGGCATTTGATATAGTGCCATTTGCTAGTTGATTACCATTACCCACAACATATACACCCCAACGAGAACGGTTAGGACTAATAAAGTTGATAGCTGTGTGCACACCGTTATCATAAGTAATAAAATTGCCACCCGTCCTAGTAAAGAAAACTGGTAATCTTGGATCATTCAGTACACTAAGCGAATCATAAAAACGCTGACTCAGAATCATGTCGTTAGCACGCGTTAAATGATTGTATTGATAGATAGGATTAAAAGAACCGGAGGATGCGAAGAAATTAACATTGAAGTTCTGGCTATTATTGCTAATAAGGTTATTATTAGCAATAAGTTGATTTATACCTTCAGTAGAACCAGGGTTTTCTAGTCTGCTCTGCAAATATAATTTCAACTTAATTGAGTTAGCTGCTCTTCTCCAGTTATCAAGATTTCCACCGTACATTTGATCGCCTTGCGATGGAGCTACTATTGTTTCTCTATCTAAATCAGCAAGGCCTTCATCAAGTAAGGTTATGAGTCTAGCATAAATAGCTTCCTGCGAGTCGTATACAGGTTTTTCTGCCTCATCAAAGTTCAGTGATTGGCTAAACGGTACATCACCCCAAATATCAGTGGTTAATGCCCACACATATACCTGCAGTATCTGCGCCATACCAGCATATTGAAAGTTGCCTTCCTCTCTGCCTTGCACAATTATCTGCTGCAGATCGTCTAAGACAGTAGCATAAAGTGCATTCCATTCATTATTGAAGTCTCCAGGTGACACGTTGTAACGGTCATATGGATCGGTTTGTGTACCAGTACCAGCCATTTGCTGAACCCAGAGGGAACTTACAATCTGAACAGTATTTCCTAATAAGAAACCTGTGCCTACCTGTGCTCCCGGTAAAAGACTCTGAACAGAGGCACTAAGTGGGTTATTAGGTGTCTCGTTCACATCCAAATAATCGTCGCAGGCGCTGATGGCGAAGAACGAGAGCGTTAGTATAGCCGTTTTATATATATTTATCTTTTTCATGATCTTATTTCATAATGTTTAGAAGGTGAAACGCAGGTTTACTCCATAGTTTCGAACTGCAGGAGGAGAGTTAAATTCGAAACCGCGTGTGTTACCTCCTAACTGGTTTGACTCGGGGTCTGCGTGCGGCAAATTAGGTGCATAGAAGAAAAGGTTGCGACCAGTTAAAGAGATAGATGCGCTGCCAAAAGGTGTTCTCTCTAAAATTGAAGCAGGCAATGCATATGCTAGCGTAACTTCCCTAATTCTAAATACTGAGGCATCGAAAACAGCAAATTCATTAGCGTTCTGGAGAGCCGTCCAGTACTCTTGTGCAGAGATTTGAATATTATTTGGAACATTACTTGGTGTGCCGTCAGCGTTAGCTAGAACTCCCTCAAACATATAAGGCCGTTCTCTATCAGTTTGTTCTTCCAAAACACCTCTTAAGCGAGCAATTTGAGTTTGTCTAGAGTAGAAGTCTCCTCCATGTACATATTGCAATAAGACATCTAATGTTAAACCTTTGAAGCCAAAAGTATTTGAAAGGCTGCCCCACCAGTCAGCATTTGGGTCTGCAATGATCTGAGGGTTCTGGTCTACAACTGGCACGCCTGTGCTAGGGTTTATTACAAAACGGCCTTGGTCATCTCTTCTAAAAGCTGATGATTGAATTATACCGAATGGCTCGCCAGGTATAAGTAATGGACTTAAACCTGTAAAGGCACCACCACCTGCACCAGTTAAAAGTGTGAACTGATCTAAACCAGGAGCCAGTGACTTAACTTCAGATTGTATATCTGTAAAGTTGGCATTTATGTCCCATCGGAAGCCATCCGTAATGTTTACAGGAGTAACTGTAGCAGATATTTCCCAACCCCTGTTATCAATGCGGCCAGCATTTTGAGTAACGGTTGTGAAACCTGTTGAGCCAGGTACAGAAACGTTAAATATCTGATCAGTAGTTTTGTTAAAGAAGTAGTTAACATCCAGTGATGCTACGCCATCAAATAAAGTAAACTCAGCACCAGTTTCATAAGAGGTAGTAAATTCTGGGCTAAGTAATAAGTTACCTCTTCGGTTACCCCTTGTTAACGCTGCTATTGTTCCATTGAACGGAAAAGAGATACCTGCAACGTTGTTACCAAAGGTCTGATTTACAAATACAGTTCTTGTAAGGTACACAGGAGCATCGTTCCCCACACGTGCATAGCTTGCTCTAAGTTTACCATAGCTCAGAACATTGTTTGCGATGCCTAACGCATCAGTAAATACAAAACCCAAACTAACTGCTGGATAGAAGAAGCTATTTCTGTCAGGTTCAAGCGTAGAAGACCAGTCATTTCGCGCTTGAAACTCAGCAAAAAGCCAATTTTTATAAGACAAGCCTAACTGACCGTATAGACCTACTAATCTACGTTGTGTTTCGGTATTAGTAGTGAAAATATTAGTGTTAGTATGATTAATCAGGTTATAGAATTCTGGGGTTATAAGATCTTCTGCTCTTATGTTTCGGTTATCAGTATTAATAGTATTAATTTGGTTACCTAACATAAATCGAAAGCCTATATCCTCTGTTATATCTTTTTGGTATACACCAAAGATATCTTGGTTGAACTGCCTGTAGAAGATATCGTCATAAATTTGAGAGCCTCGTCTGTTAGTGGCTGTGTTACCATTAGAGTTGATGGAGCCAAAAGCAACAGCCTCTAAACGCCTGTCTGAATATTGATCCAAACCAACCCGGTAAGTAAATGTTAAGTCTTCTAAGAACCCTGGAGTCCAGTTTAATGTGGCACTTGTGATTGTTCTGTTTACTTCACTGTTAAAAAAGTTCTCATTAACACTCCATAGCGGGTTATCACGGTTAAGCTGTGTAAACAGTGTTGGGGCCTGTACACCAGGTGATAATTTAAAAGGTACATTATTAATATTAAAGCTTCTAGGTATGAACGGTAGCGTGAACCAAGGGCTTGCTCCTGAGTTACCTTGAAGTGATCCTTCCTGTTGAGTATTTGTGTAAAGTATAGATGCATCAAGAGAAAGGCCATACGAGAGTTCAGCGGTACCGGCAGCTCTTAATGAAATACGATCAAGCTCACTATTAGGAATGATGCCCTGTTGATTTGTGCTGTTTGCGCTAAATATATAACGTATTTTTTCGCCTGCTCCAGATAGTTGGAGACCGTTATCTAGTATTTTACCAGTATCAAAGAAGTCTTCAACATTATCTTCGTATGCTCTATACTCAAGCGTCTCTAAGGGATTCCCTGGCACGTTTGGAACGGTTGTTATACCTGGAGTTCCGAAACGAGGTCCCCAACTATCGGTCACGTTAGGACTGTAGCGAAAATTACTGCCCGCACCATATTCATTTTGGTATTCTGGTAAACCATATACATCCTGTAAATTGAATGATGAAGTAACAGTTACTTCAAAACCTTTATTTGCATCACCTGCTCTCCCTTTTTTAGTAGTGATGAGAATAGCGCCGTTAGCAGCTCTAGAACCATACAGAGCGGCGGCAGCCGGGCCTTTAAGCACTGTCATGGATTCAATATCGTTCGGGTTGATATCCAGACCACGGTTGGAGTATGCTGCACCACCCACTGTAGGAGCGGAGGTATAGTTGGTAGAGTTATCAATTGGGATGCCATCTACCACGAACAGCGGCTGGTTGTTACCTGTTGCGGAAGAAATACCACGAATAAAAACTTGAGTTCCCGCACCAGGTAAGCCGCTTGATGAGATAATTTCGACACCGGCAACTTTACCCTGTAAGGCATTCACTACATTTGGTTCCGATTTTTGAGCTAGCTGTTCTCCACCCACATCCTGCACAGCATAGGCAATTTCCCTTTTCTGTCGCTCTATACCTACAGCCGTTACCACAACTTCTTCCAGTTGCTTGGCATCCACGCTCATGGTTACGCTGATAGTGTTTGCATTACCTATAGCACGCTCAATGGTGTTATAGCCAATAAATCTGAATACTAGTGTATTGCCAGTGGCGGGTACATTAATTGAGTAATCTCCATTGGCACCTGTAGTAGTGCCCACCGTAGTTCCTTTTACCAGTACAGCAACCCCTGGTAGCCCCTGGCCTGTTTCCTGGTCAGTAACCGTACCGGTTACTGTTCTGCCTTGCGCCATTACCTGCTGTTGAAGCAAGGTAAACACCAGCACAAAACTCAATAGTAGTAGTCTTTTCATTGGTTAATTGAATTTTGGTTAATAAAATAAGCATGGTAATTCTGTTGTGGTTTGGATGATGTTATTACAGAAGGGTGCGTCAGGTAACACTGCTCAGGAGCAGCAAATCGGCTGGCTCAGTAATGGCCATACAGAAGGGTGAATTAGAAAGAGTTCTTATTATGATATCATATCACAATAAAAAATAGTGCAAAAATGCAATACGCTTAAGTAGTATACGATAAAAATAGGCTGCTGTTGATACAGGCTGTGCAATTGTAAGAGAGTATTTTTTCAGAAATTGTATTATTGATACTCAGTGTAGGGTGTGTTGGAAACGATATTGTAGGAAACGAATATTTCTAAACATTACATTTTAATGGTGAAACATTGATTTAGTAGATATAATATACCTGTTCATCTATAAAATATATTTTTCTAAAGAGTTGTATTTATCATAAAACCTAAATATTATTGGCAGCTGAATAGGAGTATATAAGCTGGTTGAACAGCAGTTGAGTTGAATTATTTGCATCCTATTCCCTTTCTCTTTTAAGTTTTCGCTGCTTTGTCTGTTGTATAGCAGGGCAGTAAATAATATTACCTTACCAATTTTAAGATTCCCTTTAACTGCATTATGCTCGGCAATAGCATAATGGGTAGTTGCTTATTGCCAAATTTTACAAACACTTTCACTAACCTAGTTTTTACTATTTATTCACCTTAATTCAAACACTTAAATGAGAAAACTATTACTCATGAGTTTTGTTTTGATGCTCACCCTGCTGAATGAGGCAGTTGCTCAAAGCAAAACTGTGTCTGGTACGGTAACGGACCAAGCAACAGCACAAGGACTGCCAGGTGTAGCAGTCATTGTAAAAGGAACCTCGGTGGGTACAACCACTGCTGGGGATGGATCCTATACTATTAACGTGCCTGCTAATGGCACTACGTTAGAGTTTCGTTTTATAGGTTACACTACTGTAGAGCGTACTATAGGTAATGCTGCTACTATTAATGTGGCTTTAAACACCGACACTAAACTTTTAAATGAAGTAGTTGTAACTGCTCTTGGTATCCAAAGAGATAAAAAGGAGTTGGGTTACTCGGTTGGAACTGTTAAGGCCGAAGAACTTACAGTAGGTCGTCCTACAAACGTGGTTAACGCTCTTTCTGGTAAAGTAGCAGGTGTAAGAGTATCCAGCGCCAGCGGTATGGTGGGCTCTTCTTCGGGTGTATTTATCCGTGGTAACACTACCTTTACTGGCAGTAACCAGCCTCTTTTCGTTGTTGACGGTGTTCCGATCGATAACGGTGGTGGTGGTAACGCACTTCAGACTGGTGTATCTAACTCTAACCGTGCTATCGACCTTAACCAAGATGATATTGAGTCTGTTAACATCCTAAAAGGACCAGCAGCAGCAGCTCTTTACGGTTCCCGTGCAGCCTCTGGTGCGATTATCATCACTACTAAAAAAGGTGCAGCCGGACAGAAAAACAGAGTTGAGTTTAACTCTTCTTATAACGCTGTAGAAGTAAACAGATTCCCGGACTGGCAGAATGAGTATGCTCAGGGTACAGGCGGCAACTTTATTGCGACAAGCAATATGTCATGGGGCCCGCGTATCGCCGGACAAACTGTAACAAACTTCAGAGGTGAGCAGGAGCAATTAGCTGCTTATCCTGATAACATCAAGGATATTTTTAAAACAGGTAGCAACTTGCAGAATACTGTTAGCTTAAGCGGCAGCGGAACAGGTACAACTTACCGTTTATCTTATGGTAACACTGCTGAGAGAGGTATTCTTGAAAACAATGAGTTAAACAGAAATAACATCACTTTCAACGGTACTGCTGATATTACTTCTAAATTAACATCAGGTATCGGCTTACAGTACATTAACTCTAACTCTAAGCGTACGCAGGTTGGTAATCAGTTATCAAACCCATTCTTCAGAGGCTGGTTTATTCCTCGTAACATCAACCTTTCTGGTATTCCTTACGAGGATGCTTCTGGCAATCAGATCTATTTCGATGCAGTGGACAACCCTTACTGGACCATTGCTAACAACACATATGATGACGAAGTGAACCGCATTATCGGTAACGTAAACCTGAAGTATGAAATACTACCTTGGTTAAACGCAAACTACCGTTTAGGTGTGGATACTTATAATTTCGTTGCAAAGGGTTACGACCAGATCGGTGCCAGAGGTCAGGCAAACGTAGCAGCTGGTGGTACTGGCGGTATTTATGACCAGAGCTTCTTGTCAAGAGATATTAACTCTAACTTTATTTTATCTGGCCGTCAGAAGTTCGGTTCTGATATTGACTTCAGCTTTAACATTGGTAACGAGATTGTTCATACTTCTAGTAAAAACGTAACAGCTACAGGTAAAACGCTTGGTATCAGAGATCTGAAGAATATTTCTAACGCCTCAGTAGTAACTGCATCAGCAAACAGCAGCATGCAGCGCCTGGTAGGTATTTTTGCTGATGCGACAATTGGCTATAAAGGCTTTGTAACATTAAACGTTACTGGTAGAAATGACTACTCTTCTACCTTCGGTGAAGAAGAAAACTCATACTTCTATCCATCAGTAGCATTAAGCTTTATCCCAACAGAGGCGTTCCCTGTACTTAAGAACGATGTAGTTGAGTTCATGAAGATCAAGGGTAACTATGCTAAAGTAGGTAAAGAAGCCCCGGCTTTCTCAACAAACACATACTTTGTACAAGCTGGCGCAACTGATGGTTTCGGTCCTTCAATTGTTTTCCCTTATAACAGCTTGGGTGGCAGAACATTGAGCAACGCTGCCGGTGATCCTAACCTAAGACCAGAATTCACTACATCTAAAGAAGTTGGTCTGGAGATGCAGTTCTTTAAGAATCGCATCGGGTTTGAGGCAAACCTTTACGAAACTGAATCAAAAGACCTGATCTTCAGCGTTCCAATCTCTAGCTCATCTGGTTTCACTAGCCAAACTAAAAATGCTGGTTCATTAAGAAACAGAGGCGTTGAATTCTTGTTAAATGCAAATCCTATCAAGTCAAATGGCTTCTCGTGGGATATCAGCTTTAACTTTAACAGAAACAGATCTGAAGTTCTAGAGCTTGCTGATGGTGTGCCAAATATTATCCTGGCAGGCTTTACTACTCCAAACATTCGTCTGGAGGCAGGTCAGCCATACGGTGTAATGTACGGCTCTGTGTTTAAGCGCAATGATAAAGGCGAATTGCTGATCAACACGAATGGCTTGCCAACTGTTGATGCAGTATCTGCTAAAATAGGCGACACTAACCCTGACTGGACTGGTGGTATCACAAATAACCTGAACTACAAAGGTGTTAACCTAAACTTCCTGATTGATATCAGAAAAGGCGGCGATGTTTACTCTCGTAACCTAGGTGACCTAATCAGAAGTGGTTCTGTGAAGGAGACAGCTGAGTTTGACCGCTTTAACGCAGACGGTACAGTAGCTAAGCCTTATGTATTTGAGGGCATAATGGCAGATGGTTCTAAAAACACAACTGGTGTGAGCGCGGAGCAGTACTTTACTACCCTGCACACTGCCGGCGAGAGCTATGTATATGATGCAACCTGGATCAGACTAAGAGAGGCTTCTATCAGCTATGCGCTGCCACAAAGCCTACTGCAGAAAACTCCATTTGGCAGACTTGAGATCGGCTTAAACGGTAGAAACCTGCTGATGAAAGCACCTAACTTCCCTCACCTTGACCCAGAAAACAACACGCTGGGTGTGAGCAACGCACAGGGCTTCGAGTTTAACGGTCTGCCTCAGACAAGATCTTATGGTGCATTCCTGAGAGTTACACTTTAGTACTTTAAAACAGATTAAAATGAAAAAATTTAAATATATAACCTTAGGCCTGGCTGCAGCAGCGATGTTATCGTTCAGCTCCTGCGACGAGTTCCTGGATGTAAACGTTAACCCTAACAGCCCTACATCTGCGCCTATAGCTCAGGTACTTACCAACGTAACTGTTAACACCGGATTTAGAAACGGTAGTGACCTGCACCGTTACTCATCGCTGTTAATGCAGCAGTTCTCGGGCCAGGCTGGCCCAACTATCCAGACTAGAGAGTATCAGCGTTATTTGATTCAGCCTTCTGACCTGAATAACATGTACAATGCTTTCTATGCTACTGCATTGCCAGACATTGAGTATATTATAAGCAACAGCGAAGGTAGCCCGCACTACACAGGTGTAGCCAAAATATTAAAGGCTTATACTTTAGCACAGGCTGTTGACATCTGGGGTGATGTGCCATCTTCTGAAGCGTTGCAAGGCACGGCTAATACTCAGCCTAAGCTTGATAACGATGAGGAGGTTTACAACCAGATTTTTGCCATGCTTGATGAGGGCTTAGCAGGAATAAAAGCTGCTTCTTCTAGCTCATCTCCAGGCCCGAACGAGACTATCTACAAAGGTGACCGTGCTAAGTGGGAGAAGTTTGCAAACACATTAAAACTGCGTTTGTACCTGCACTACAGCGAGAAAGACGCAAGTTTTACAAAGTCTAAAATGGATGCCCTTATTGCAAGCGGCGCACCATTTATGGCTTCAAACGCAGACAACTTTGAGATGTCTTTTATAGATGCGACTTCATCTCAGAACCCGATCCATCAATTTGAGGTGTCTCGTTTAAACTATACTTTCCCGAACAAGTTTTTGGTTGACATGATGAACGCGAAGGCTGACCCGCGCAGATCTTCCTACTTCACAGACTTCCCATTTGGTTCTGGCGAGTATAAAGGTGCAGCAGCTGGTGATCCTGAATCTATTGCTTACTCGCGTATGCATACTTACCTGAGAGGCTCTCTTAAATCTGCGCTTGCACCTGATGCTCAGGGACGTATTCCTGCCAGCACAGCCAACAATGGCGCTTATACTGGTACAGCTCCAATCAGGATGTTAACTTTTGCTGAGTATAACTTTATCAGAGCCGAGCACGCGCTTCGCTTTGGAGGTGGTGCAGCAGCAGCTCTTCCATTCTTCCAAGCTGGTATCCAGGCTTCTATGACAGCTGCTGGTGTTGCATCTACAGCTCAGCAAGCTTATATAGCTACTAATGGTGTGCTGTTGGGTTCTCAGGCAGATATGTTAAGACAGATCATCACTGAGAAGTATATAGCAAACTACGGCGTAGCCCTAGAGCCTTGGACAGATTGGAGAAGAACAGGCTACCCTGCTATTTCTCCTGTTCCAACTACAATTGCTGTAACAGATTACATCCCAAGATCGCTTTACTACCCTGAAGCAGAGACAAATTCTAACCCGAACATTCAGCAGAAGCCTGATATGAAGGTTAGAGTGTTCTGGGATACTAAATAGTACTTTAACAAATTTTTTCTCATACTTTCTAAAAGCCCGCCGTCGCTTGACTGGCGGGTTTTTCTTTTTTTACTTGCGGCTATACTTTATACTTATGCTTTTATCCAACTACAGCGGCTATACTTTGGAGGCCGGCATTGATGAGGCTGGCCGTGGTTGCCTGGCCGGGCCTGTTGTGGCAGCTGCCGTTATACTTCCGGCTGGTTACAGCCACCCACTGCTAAACGACTCTAAGCAACTAAGCAAAAAGCAGCGGGAGCAGTTACGCGAGGTTATACTTCAGGATGCGGTGTGTTGGGCAGTAGGGGAGGCAAGCCCTGCAGAGATTGATGAGGTAAATATACTTAACGCAACTTACCTGGCCATGCACAGGGCTATTGCAGGTTTGCAGCTACAGCCGGAGTATCTACTTATAGACGGGAACAGGTTTAAGACAGCCTTGGCTACACCTTATGCTTGCATTGTAAAAGGAGATGGAAAATATTTATCTATAGCGGCGGCTTCGGTGCTGGCTAAAACGCACCGTGATGACTACATGTGCAGTTTTACAGAGGAGAGCGAAAAGTATGGCTGGGCACAGAACGCAGGGTATCCCACAAAACAGCACAGAGATGCTATTGCAAAGTATGGCGCAACGCCTTACCACAGGCAGTCGTTTACGCTCCTGCCAAAACAGTTACCTTTGTTTAAGTAATTTTTTGCACCAGTTTTATACTTGCTGCAGCTATTGCAACAAATACTACTTCATTTTAATCAGATCGAGAAATAAGCTGAAACTATCAAGTGAAGAATGACTCTTCTCAAAATTATCGAAAGAAAGCGGCTTAACAACGTACCCAGATACGTTCAGGCGTTGTGCGGCCATTCTATCGGTTTCCTCATTAGAGGTGGTCATAATGAACACTGGAATATGGCTGAACTCCGGCTCTCTTCTCAGTTCTGTTAAAAACTCGATGCCATTCATTTTAGGCATGTTAATATCCAGAAGGATAACGCTTGGCGCCGGGCTAATCTTTGGAGTATCACCCTCGCCACGTAACATACTCAGGGCTTCGCGGCCATTTCGCGCAACATGAATCGGGTGTTCTATATTTATTCTTTTAAGCTCGCGTTCTACATTCATAATATCCAGATAGTCATCTTCTACTAAAAGGATATTTACTGTTTTGTCACTCATTTTATATAATATCTGGTGCGTTTAAAGCAAAAATAACAAAAATTATACTTCTTTGCCTTATTTAGGCCACGTGAAAGTAAACGTGGAGCCTTTACCAGGCTCTGAATTAACCCAGATGGAGCCACCCTGCCACTCAACAATCTTTTTAACAATAGTGAGGCCTACTCCGGTGCTTTCTACCGCATCGCGTTCCTGTAATGTCTGAAACAAGACAAAGATGCGATCATGGTAAGCCGGATCTATACCTGGGCCGTCATCAGAAACAGAGAATACGTGGTGTGCGTCTGTTTCGTGATGGCGTACTGCAATCAGACCAGTGTTCTTATCATGGTATTTGATAGCGTTACTGATCAGGTTGCTGAACACTTGCTGCAACTGTATACGAATAGTACGAAGTACGGGCAGGTTTTCTTGTACATCAAAAGTAAATTTACTTCCAGCAGCCAGCATATCAATTACTTCTACTAGTAATTCATTTACATCTACCAGCTCTTCTGCCTGCTCGTTACGTCCGATGCGGGCCAGCGCAAGTATACCGTTGATCAGGTTCTCCATGCGGTGCACACGTACACGCATCATCATGAGGTACTCCTGTACATTTGGCGGCAGTTGGCTTCCCATGTCTTCTTCAACCCACCTGGAAGCTACTTCTATGCCTCGCAGCGGCGCCTTCAGGTCATGCGATACTACATAAGCAAACTGGTCGAGCTCCTTGTTTTTTCTGTCCAGTTCCGAAAAGGTTTCATCGATAGTGGCAGACATTCGGTTAAGAGAGTCAGAAAGCTGGCTCAGTTCGTCTTTGGATTCATCCACAATCTGTGTTTTATAATCGCCTTTCGAAATCTGCTCAGCCAGCTTAACCATCTTGTTAATGCGCTGCGTTATTATCCTAACAATATAGTATGCCCAGCCAAGTGCAAGTATAACCGATAGTATGGTTAATACAGTAGATACATGGCGGGTGGTATCTATACTTTTGGCCAAGCGTTCGGCTCGCTCGGCCCTTACACTATACTCAAATGCGTTAAACTCCCTGAATGCAACACGTATCGAGTCTATAATGGCTTTCTCGCCTAAAACCAGGCTGTCTATCTGGGCTGTATAATTCTGCTCTGAGCCTGCTGTATCTGCCCTCACAATAGCAATCAGGGGCTCCGCGTAATTATCCTGAAACTCTTTTTGAAACCGAATGATCTTCTGCAATTTTTGGTCCTGTTCGGGTGTGTCGGCTGTGTAGCGTTTTGTTTCCTCAAACAGGTTGCCTAGCAGGTCTTTGGCCACATAGTAAGGGCTCAGAAATGTTTCGTTCCCGTTAAGCAGGAAACCACGCACACCCGTTTCCATATCAATTATGTTACGTTGCAGGGCGGCAGAATTTCGAACTACTATCTGAGAACGGTTTACCCATTGCGTGTTTTTAATCACATCTTCTGAAAGCTGGAAGTTCACAATGGCAACAGCCGTAAACAGTATCGAGATCAAGATGAACCCGACAAATAGTTTTACAGATATTTTCATGAATCAAATTTGACCTATCATGGCAGACATTAGCTACCTGCTTAAAGCGGGCAGCAGAAGTATATACCCTGTAGTACAAGAGCAGCTAAGGCGCAGCTTGTACCAGGATTGGCTATAGCAGGATAAGCTGTAAAACTATATTGGGTGTTTAGAAATGGTGATTAAGTATAGGTAGTGGCTAGATAACATGGTTTTTCCTTTGGCTAATAATACCGTAGCAATAACGGCAAATACGAATATAGGGTTTTTAATTTTATTGCACTCTTTTTGTGACTTTTTAAGAATTTGATTTACTGCCAAAGTATAAGTTGGTTAAAAGCAAATTAGAGCTAACCTAAGGTAATTAATTTCGGATGCGGTTTAAATTTAATTAATTTTGTCTCTTAACCACTTAGAACAGCTTTACCGAAATGGAACTAAAGAAGATAGCTTTAAATGATGTACATGAGGCGCTTGGTGCTAAAATGGTACCTTTTGCCGGATATAATATGCCTGTGCGTTACTCATCAGACTTGGATGAGCATAACACAGTACGCAATGCGGTAGGTATTTTTGATGTGTCGCACATGGGTGAGTTCATGCTGCGCGGTCCAAAAGCTTTGGACCTGATTCAGCATATTACCTCTAACGACGCATCTAAACTGGCCGACGGTAAAGTGCAGTATTCCTGCTTTCCGAACGAGGAAGGTGGTATTGTAGACGACCTGCTGGTTTACCGTTTAGGCGAAGAAGAGTATATGCTGGTGGTTAACGCCTCTAACATAGATAAAGACTGGGCTTGGGTAAACAAGTATAACACAGAGGGTGTGGAGCTGGAGAACATTTCTGATGAGATGTCTTTGTTTGCTGTGCAGGGCCCAAAAACTGTTGAAGCGCTGCAGCCGCTAACAAAGTTAGATCTTGCCGGCATGGTATATTATACTTTTGACAAAGGTGAGTTTGCAGGCGTGCAGGATGTGATTGTTTCAGCTACAGGTTATACTGGCTCTGGCGGTTTCGAAATCTATGTTAAGAACGAGGATGCAAAAAAAGTATTTGAAGCCATTATGGAGGCAGGCAAAGAGCACGGCATCAAGCCAATAGGTTTAGGTGCCCGCGACACGCTGCGCCTGGAGATGGGCTTCTGCTTATACGGCAACGACATTAACGATACTACTTCTCCGTTGGAGGCTGGCTTGGGCTGGATCACGAAGTTCGACAAAGATTTTACCAATGCTGCCAACCTAAAGGCACAGAAAGAAGCCGGTGTAAAGCGTAAGCTGGTGGGTTTCGAGATGCTGGAGAAAGCTATTCCAAGAGCACACTACGAGATCGTAAACGAAGCCGGTGAGCAGATCGGAGAAGTTACTTCCGGCACCATGTCGCCATCTATGGGCAAAGGCGTTGGCTTAGGTTACGTTACAACTGAGTACAGCAAGCCAGGCTCAGAAGTGTTTGTGCGTGTGCGTAACAAGGATATGAAAGCACAGGTTGTAAAACTGCCTATTTTAAAGAAGTAATTCTTTTGACCGTTTGACAAAGGACTATTTGACAAAAGAGATTGGTTTAATTACCTGTAATGTTTAGTCTTTAAGCCCTTTGTCATATAGTCAAAATATCAAAAATATATGCCAAGTATAGATGTGTGTTTCAGCCCGGAGCTGTTGCACTTGTATGACCTGAAGGGAAAGGCTGTGGTAGCCGTGGATATTCTGCGTGCTACCTCTACTATGGTTACTGCTTTTGCGCATGGTGCCACAGACATTATTCCGGTAATGAAGCTGGAAGAGTGCCAGGCCTTTGCTGCTAAAGGTTGCCTGATAGCTGCTGAGCGTGATGGTATAAAAGCAGAAGGCTTTGACCTGGGTAACTCGCCGTTTGCCTACATGAACGGCAACGTGCAGGGCAGGACCATCGCCATAACCACAACTAACGGTACCCGTGCCATCCATTTATCCATGGAGGCCGATGAAATTATTGTGGGTTCTTTTCTGAACCTGCAGGCTGTGGCCAACCACTTGCAGGAACTCCAACTGGATGTGCTGATCGTGTGCGCCGGCTGGAAAGGGAAGTTTAACCTGGAGGATACACTGTATGCCGGAGCTTTAGTAGAGCGTATGCAAGATACTTTCTCCTTCGAGAATGATGCTACCCTTGCTTCGCTGTACCTGTATCAGACTGCCAAGAATGATTTGGTTACCTTTCTGCGCCAATCCTCACACGTGCGCCGCCTAGAGAACCTCGAAATACACAAAGACATAGAGTTCTGCCTGCAGCATGATAAGTTCAGTGTTTTACCCGTTTGGCAACAGGACAGGTTGGTAGACATTGGAGTGAAGGAGTTGGAGAGTTAGAGGGTTTATGAGTTAGAAAAATAAAAAGGGGAAGTATAACCGACGCTTATACTTCCCC